>DASSZB010000025.1:0-6686 GCA_035702935.1 Dehalococcoidia bacterium | reverse complement strand
ATGGCCCTTGACGGGCGTAGGGGTTGAGCAACTGTTCGGACGGCATCATGAACTTGCGACGATGGGGTGGCAGTTGCTCAGCCCCTACAGTGGCATTGTCCTGACGGCGCCGCCCGGTTAGCTCAGCGCGTCCTTCAGCTTGCCGAAAATCCCCTTCTCGCCGCCTCCCACCGGGGTGCCGAAGGTCTCCGCCAGCTTCTGCAGGAGTTCCTTCTGTTCATCCGTCAGGTCCGTCGGGGTGACGACGCTGGCCCGGACAAGCAGGTCGCCGCGCCCGCCCTCGTGCAGGCGGGGCACGCCCTTGCCGCGCACCGTGAATATGCGGCCGCCCTGGGTGCCCGCTGGCACCTTCACGGATACGGAATCCCCTTCCAACGTGGGTACTGCGGCCTCGAAGCCGAGCGCCGCCTGTGCCGGGTTCATCTGCAGGTCGAAGACCAGGTCGTCCTCTTCGCGCGTGAAGTGGAGATGCTCCAGGACGTTGATGTACACGTAAAGATGGCCCGGTTGGCCGCCGTTCATCCCCGCGTCGCCCTCACCGCTCAGCCGCATCCGCGAGCCGTCGGAGACTCCCGCCGGGATCTTCACCCGCAGCGACCGCTTTCGCTTCTCCCGCCCGCTGCCGCGGCACTCGCCGCAGGGGTTGGTCACGATGCGGCCTTCGCCGCGGCACTGCGAGCACGTGGCGATGTTCACAAACTGGCCGAAGAAGCTGCGGCTAACGCGCCGCACCTGTCCGGTTCCCTCGCAGGTGTTGCAGCGGGCCAGCTGCGAGCCCGGCTCGCTGCCGGTGCCGCCGCAGCGCACGCAGCGCTCCGTCCGGTCCAGCTCAACGTCGCGCTCGCAGCCGAAGGCCGCGTCCTCCAGTTCGATCTCGATGTCCGCGCGGCGGTCCGCGCCGCGCTGCACCTCGCGGCCCCGGCGGCCGGTCGCCGTCCCTCCGAAGAAAGCCTCGAAGATGTCGCCGAAGCCGGCGAAGTCCGTACCCTCGAAGCCGCGGCCGAAGTCGAAATTCCCCAACCCGGCGTGGCCGTAGCGATCATAGGCAGCCCGTTTCTCGGAATCGGAGAGCACCTCGTAGGCCTCGCCGATTTCCTTGAACTGCGCCTCCGCCCCGTCGTCCTTGTTGCGGTCCGGGTGGTACTGCATCGCCAGCCGGCGGAACGCCTTCTTCAAGTCGTCTGCAGAGGCGTCCCGGCTGACGCCCAGGACGTCGTAGTAGTCGCGCTTCGCCGTTGCCATATCCAGAGTATTGTATCAAGGCCGGGCGGGGGTGCGTAAGCACCCGGAGGCGCTTCGGCTCATTGGTGAGAAACATTCAGGAATTCCTCCAAAAACCCTTGACAAACTCCTAAGTAGCGTATATGCTCATTTGTGCATAGAGCATTATTCACAAGGAATCCTAGATGCCAAGACTGTCCCAACCAATAGCGCCGGCCTCCACCCGAGTCGAATTCATCGTCTCGCCAATGCTGGACATGATGAATCTCATGTACTTCACCAGCCTCGTCCCCCAGATCGAGGGTGTCGAGGGCTGGCCTGTGCGCCTGCGCGATGAGATGAGCCCCGACCTCCTGGCCGAGCTGGACGCTCTCTACACCTACCCTGCCGGCGACCCGGGCTTCGGGGGCACCCTGGGCGATTTCCTCTTCGCTCACCCTGAGGCCTGGCCGAACATCGATGCGCTCACCGCCTACATCCGGGGTCTGCCCGATGGCGTGGGCCCCAGCGACACGTCCCCGGGCATCGAAGGCCTGATCTACCAGACTACCTTCCGGTTCCTGGAGGAACCCGAAGGCGCCTCCTTCGCGGGGCTCGCCCACCGCGCGGCGGTCGAAGCCCGCATGCGCGGCTTGGATGACCGCGATGAAAGCGCCATCATGGCCATCTACGACCGCCCCGGTGAACTGCGCGAGCGCATGGCCGCGCTCGTCGAGCGATTCTATCGAGAGCACTACGCTCCTGTCCTGCAGGAGCGCAGGCGCGCTCTCGAAGCCAGCGTCGCCTCGCATCGCAACGAGTCCGGCGCCGACCCGTCGGAACTGGCTGGCCGGTTGTCCGGCCGGGGCGCCTCCTGCCTTGAGGGCCAATGCGGCATGGATCACGAACGCTTCATCTTCACGCCATCGATGGATATGGGCCCGTACAGTTCCTGCGCGATCGTGGGCGCCATCCACGGCACGATCTATCCGCTGGAGCCGGAGTTCCGTCCCGGCGGCAGCGTTGAGGGGGAAGCGCAGGTCCGCCAGGCCCGCCTCTTTAAGGCTCTCTCGGACGAAGGCCGGCTGGGCATTGTCCGCCTGCTGCGGGGTCGGGAGATGTACGCCAACGAGATCGTCGAGGCCACCGGCCTTCACCAGTCCGTGGTCTCGCGCCACCTCAGCTTCATGAAGGCCGTGGGCCTGGTCACTGCCCGCAAGCAGAACAATATGAAATTCTATTCCATCAACCCGGGAGTACGAGACGAGTTTGGGAAGATGCTGGACCTCTTCGTACCGGCTCTATCAGAGGGAACACCCTCGCGAGGGAGGTAATTACCATGCTGCACCAGGATTACTACGTCAGGGAAAAACTCCGCGACCTCGAGCGTGCACAGGTCACCGTCCTGTCCCGCCGGCCGGACTCCGCGCCCCGCGACGCGCCCGTAATCGGCCCCGTCGTCCGCCGGACCGGCCGCCTGCTACACCGCCTGGGCGCCGGACTGGAGTCCTGGGGCTGCCGCGAGCCGGAGCCGATGCACCTCGGCAGCAACCCACACTAGTACACACACCCCGGGGGGCAGGTCTCCTAACCTGCCTCCCGCCAGGGGTGACCCCCTAAGGTTTCTCCTGCCCGGCTGCTGCCTCCGCCTCCGCGCCCGCACCAGTTCCCCCTTCCACCACCCGCCCGTCCAGCATGCGGATGACCCGATCCGCCCGCTCGGCGACGTTGGACTCGTGTGTCACCAGCACAACCGTCAGACCGCGCTTTACACGCAGTTCCTCGATTAACTCCAGGACGCGCTTTCCGCTGACGGAGTCCAGCCGGCCAGTCGGCTCGTCCGCCAGCAGGATGGGCGGGTCATTGGCCAGTGCCCGCGCGATCGCCACGCGCTGGCGCTCGCCGCCGGAGAGCTGGGCCGGGCGGTTCTTGTCGCGGCCCGTCAGGCCCACCATCTCCAGCAGTTCCTCCGCTCGCGCACGGCGCTCGCCGGCCCCCCGGTGCGATTCGAACATCGGCACCTGCACGTTTTCGGCGGCGCTCAGCGTCATGATCAGGTTGTCCAGCTGGAAGACCAGGCCCACATCCCGCGCCCGGTAGTGGTCCAGGTTCCGCTCCGTCCGCAACTCGTGGCCCAGCACCTCGATCGTCCCTTCGTCCGGCCGGTCCAGCGCCGCGATCAGGTGCAGTAGCGTCGACTTACCGCAGCCGGATGGGCCGACGATAGCCGCGAACTCGCCCTGCAGCACTTCCATGTCCACGCCGTTGAGCGCGCGGATCAACCCTTCGTCGAACGTCTTCACAAGCCCGCGGATGCGGATCGCCGCTGCGCGGCCGGTCTGAGGTGCCTGCTCACTCATAGCGCAGCGCCTCCATGGGGGTCAGGCGCACAGCCCGGAATGCGGGGTACGCCGCGCCGGCCAGCGCCACCGCCACGGCCACGACCAGCGCGCGGACGAAGATGTCCAGCGTGTACTGGGGCTCGAGCAGGTTCTTGACGGTATCGATCAGCAGTATGGCGCGGGTCGCCAGCACGCCAAGGGCCGAACCCACCCCGGCCGCGATGACGCAGAGGACCAGCGACTCACTGATGATCATGCGCAGTATCCGGCGCCCGCTCCAGCCGACGGCGCGCAAAATGCCGATCTCCCGCGTGCGCTCGAAGACGGACATGATCATGGTATTCATGACGCCGATGGCGCCGATGCCGACGGCGAGCACCGATATGGCCAGGTTCGCGGCGTCCAGCATCTGGATGCCCTGGTCCACCTTTCCGTAGTCCCCTACGTTGATGATGCTGGCTACCCCGGGCACCCGGTCCTCGATGGCTTTGCCCACGGTTTCGGGGTCGGCCCCCGGTTCCAGGTGGACGAAAACGGCGGTGACCACGCCGGTCTTGCCGGCAATCTCCTGCACGGTGGGCAATGGGGCGTACGCGCCGGCGTCCTCGTATAGCATCCCGGTCTGGTAGATACCCACGACCTTGAGTTGCCGGTCTTCGATGGTTACCGTGTCCCCGACCCCCGCGTCCAGGTTCTTCACAGCGTTTACCCCCAGCATCACCTGGTCCGTCGCCCCCTTATCCCAGATGCCGCCTTCGCGGATGGGCGGCGGGTTGGCCAGGATGCCGGCGTGTTCCCGGCCCCCGAGGAAAAAGAACGGGTTGGAGCCCACCCGGGCGATGTGAAAGAGGATGCCTTCGGTGTTGGCCACTCCCTCGGTGGCCTGGATGGCGGCGATATCGTCCTGTGGCACGATGCTGAAAGAGAGGTCGGCGGCGCCCTCCTGGGCCACCATGAAGTCGGCGCCGCCCAGCTTCAGGATCTCGCCGCTCGAGGCCTTCAGGCTCTCCGTGACCACGCCCAGGGCAACGACGGTAGTGATACCCAGCGAGATGCCGAGCACCGTAAGGAACGTGCGAGTCCGCTGGCGCACGATGTTCTTGAGGATCAGGGCGACGAAAGTCATGGCGTCACCGCCTTTCCGGTATCAAGCATCGCGCAGTTTACCAGACGGTCGCTACAGCCCAAACGGACGGAAGCGGCGGGGCCGTATGGACGGAAGGGCGGCGACGCCAATCGCCGAGGGCCAGCGGGCTAGCAGGTCTGGGCGGCCTCCGCCTCGAAAAGGCTACGGGCCACGTCTGCCGACCGCTGGTAAGCAGACGGCTGCTCCCGGGATACCTTCTGGAGGATGGTCTGAGCGGCGTCAGGGCGGCGGGCCCCGGCCTGCAATCCGACCAGAAACGCGAAGCTTACGAGCACGTCCGCGACGGCCGCAGGGCATGGGTCGGCTCGGTAGTCCCGGGACCAACCGGTGAGGCGGGACAGCACTACCGCCGGGCTGACCTCAATCTCTGAGACGAGTGGACGACGCATGCGGGGACTCCTTCTGGGGTGCCGGATTGGGCCCGGCTTATGTTAAGGCGACCTTCGTAGAAGAAACGCTTGAGAGGGCGATTGCCTTACACCCGCATTCGATTTGTAAGGAAACCCCCTCGCGGCACGTTTTCTTGATGGATTGGGAACCACAGCCGCAAAACAAGACAAGTTCTACCTGGTCTCGTCTCACGGAGCCATTCTCTTCTACATAGCCGCGCACCCAGGTTGCTCGGTCCATGAGATAGCGGATGCGCTGTCAGTGACTACCCGTACCGTTTGGGCACGAGTGGGAGAACTGAGCCGGGCCGGGATGGTACGGCACAGTCGCCAGGGGCGACGCTTCACCTACACTGTGGAACTGGACGCACCCTTCCTCCACCCCTCCATCAAGGGCCTGACGCTCAGGATGATCCTCAGCGGCATCGTGGCAGACCAGGGCGACATTAGCGGCGATAGGCCACGCGTTGCCCGGCCGGCACCCGCTTCAGCCTGACGCGACGACGCGACGAAGGGTCGCCAGGGCGGCCATCAGCACCGGAACCATCAGCAACAATCTCGTCGCCGTTCCGCCTCCCGCTCCGGCCAGCACGATGCCGGGCCCCAGGGACTTTATGGAATCACATCCGAAGAAGCGCGCGCCCTGGAGTGTCTGGCCTTCCAGGCAGGCCGCGCTGCCCTGTCCGTTCAGCGACGTTGCCTCGCTCTCGAAGTGCATCACGAGGTCCGCAGTCCCGTCGGCGTTTACATCGCGCATCGCCGAGCGGATCGCCGGAGCGCCTGCGAACAGCACGGTAGCCACGTTCACCTGGGTGGCGGACAGCGACTCCGTGGAGATTAGCGCCACGCCGATGACCTGCCGCCCGTTCGAATTCACGCTGTTTTCCCCTTCTCCCGGCTTGATGTCAATGATCGCGGTAAGCACGACGGGCTGCGGGACCGGCGATGGGGTTGGCGCCGGTGCCGGAACTGATGTAGGGGCGGGCGCCGGCGCGACTACGGCCGGCGGCGGCGCCGTAACCGGGGCCGCCGTGGGGGTGCCGGCAGGCGCCTGGCCGGCAGGCGCCTGGGCAGCCGCCGCGACTGCCGGCGAAGGGCTTGGCCGCTCGACACGCGGCGTTGGCGAGGGCGCCGGGGTCGCCGCCGGTTTCCCACGGATGACGAACGGCCCCAGGTGCACCGTGCTCGTCCACTTCCCACCGTCCTCCGTCCGCAGGTGGAAATACCACGAGCCGTCGGCGAGGGCCGCGCTCTGCGCTCGTGATGCATCGCCCGGAAGATCGCGCAGGGTGTCGGGCAGGGCTTCTTCAGCCCGGCTCCAACTCACGGAGTAACCATCCACATCCTGGGGAGTCCATGTGACGACGACAACGCGCTCGGTGGAGGGCACGCCGATTTCGTGGGTGCTGCTACGGACGTCTGAGGGGTCCTCCACGCCACCTCCCGATGACAGCAGGATGGCGGCCACGATAACGGCCACTGCCGCAGCCGCACTACCCGCGGCAATCGCGTAGACGTTGCGGAGACCCTGCAGCAGCCAGCGCACGCCCTCCTGGGCCCCATGCGTCACCAGTCCCAGGCCCGCGCCCCCCGCCGCCACCGCTCCGG
>DASSZB010000424.1:0-2207 GCA_035702935.1 Dehalococcoidia bacterium | reverse complement strand
CGCCAGCCCGTCCGGTTCCCGGAAAATCGGCATCGCGATGATCTTCACCGGCAGCCCCTCCTGTCGCACCATCTGGCGTATCACCCGCAGCTGCTGCGCGTCTTTCTGGCCGAAGTAGGCCCGGTCCGGCCGCACGATCCGGAAGAGCCGCGCCACGACAGTCGTCACGCCGCGGAAGTGGCCCGGCCGGGCCGCGCCCTCCAGCCTCTCCGTCAGCGGGCCGGTGACCTCCACCCAGTTCTCAAACCCGGGCGGGTACATGTCGGCAACCCCCGGCGCGAAAACGATGTCCACGCCTGCCTTCTCCAGGAGACGGAGGTCGCGCTCCGTGTCGCGGGGATACCGTTCGAAGTCCTCGCCCGGCCCGAACTGCGTCGGGTTAACGAAGATGCTGACGATGACGTTCGCGCATTCGGCACGAGCACGGCGGACCAACGATAGATGCCCTTCGTGCAGGTACCCCATCGTGGGAACGAGCCCCACGACGCCGCGCATCTCATTCCGCACCGCCTCCATGGTCGGAACGCTCTCAGTAACCGGAACGCTCATCCTGGGGTATCGAAGGACGCCATCCCCTGGCGCCAGTGGAAGCTGAGGAATCGAAGCTGGAGCGCGTGGCAGGACGGGATCAACTGACGCCGGCAGACTCGGTTGCCTTCGCCGCCGGCTGCTTCTTGGCGATAAAGCTCTGCTTCTCTGTCGGGAAGCGGCCCGTCCGCACGTCTTCTGCATATCTGCGAACGGCTTCGATGATCGTCTCGCCGGCGTTGGCGTACCGTTTGGCGTGCTTGGGCAGGAACTCGGTGTACAGACCCAGCAGGTCATGGAAGACCTGCACCTGCCCGTCGCAGTGCCAGCCCGCCCCTATGCCGATTGTTGGGATCTCGATCTTCTCAGTGATCGCCTTGGCCACGTGCACCGGCACGCACTCCAGGACCACCGCGTACGCGCCGGCCTCCTGTAGCGCGACGGCGTCGTTTATGAGGCGGACCACGGCCGCCGGCGTCTTGCCCTGCACCTTGTAGCCGCCGAACTGGTTCACCGATTGCGGCGTCAGCCCCAGGTGCCCCATCACCGGGATACCCGAGTCCACCAGCAGCCGCACCGTCTCCGCCATCCGCGAGCCGCCCTCCAGCTTCACCGATTGGGCGCCCCCCTCCTTCAGCATCCGCGCGGCGTTGTGCAGCGCCTCCTGCGGGCTTGCCTGGTAGCTGCCGAACGGCATGTCCGCCACGATGTGCGTCTTCGTTGTGCCCCGCACCACGGCCTTGATGTGGTGCAGCATCTCGTCCATCGTGACCGGGATTGTGGTGTCGTAGCCCAGCATCACCATCCCCAGCGTGTCACCGACGAGGATAATCGGAATTCCGGCCAGTTCCACGAGGTGAGCGCCCGTGTAGTCGTAGGCGGTGAACATGACGATCTTCTCACCGCGTTCCTTCATCGCCTTCAGGTCCGTTATCGATGCCCTCTTGTCCATTGCCTACCTCCGGTCAGGGCCCGCTCCCTTTCTTCGTAGCTCATTGCCGTGCCCACGAGCCGTGGCGCGCCGGGCATCAAAAAAGCCCTTCCTCGCAGAAGGGCCACGGACACGCGGAGCCACTGGCTCCTGGCTTGATGTGTCGTCTCGGCCCTGGTGCGGGTCCAAGCGGATCCAGCCTATTCTTACCGGCTCACCGCCCTCCGAAGAGGAATCGGTGGCGAATTCAGTGTAGCAAACGCGCGTGCGCTGTCAAGAATTCCGTTCCCCGTTCGCCCGTTGCGATTTCCCGCACCGCGTGCAGGCTACCGCCTCGCCGGGCATCGCTGCCCCGCAGGCGGAACATCGCCTGTCCAACCCTCCTGTCTCCATTTGTGGTCGTCCCCCCTTAAACAGGAAACCCCAGCAGTGGCTGGGATTCCTGCGATCAACCGCCCTGGTGCCGGCAGCACTCCATGTCTGGACTGGTCCCGCCCTCCGTTGGGCCCGTCTGGCTAGAAGCGGCCGGGTGGGGAATTGAATCCCCGGAACGGTCCCTCCTGGACCTCCCACCGCTTCACCTGGAGGATCTTGGACATGTCGAGGGTAGTCTCGAGCGCATTTTCGGAACTCTCCTCGTGGTCCCACGAGTTGGTGTTCGCTTCCCTCTCCTGTGTAAGACTCGCCACAGTGTCGTCTCCTTCGCTCGTTGACTGAACCCTTCGCTTGGCCATCAAGCTCAGCATAC
>DASSZB010000411.1:0-3368 GCA_035702935.1 Dehalococcoidia bacterium | reverse complement strand
CTCGAAGAAGGCGTACGACTGGCTCAGGACCTGTGGTCCAGTCGCCGTGGGAAGCCGGGTTTCGCCTACCACCCGGAGGCCCATTCCCCGGGCAAGGTCGCCGGGCACGACTGTCCACGTGGCGCCCGTATCGACAAGCGCCTGATCGACCTCATGGAGGTCTTCCATGCGGTCCGGATTGGCCAGCTTGATGGGGACTCTCACGTGGCCCATTCTACTCCCTTTCCGCGGACGACCTCGCCGCAGAAAAAGGAGCCGACCAACTGCGACCGCACCGCTTCCGCATTATCCGGGGCCACGGCGATGACGAGGCCGAGGCCCATGTTGAAAGCGCGGTACATTTCATCATCCGCGATGCCACCCTGGGACTGAATGAGGCGGAAGATCGGCGGGACTTGCCAGGCGCTTCGGTCGATGCGCGCGCCGAGGCCCTCCGGCAAAACGCGCGGCACGTTGCCCGGAATCCCCCCGCCGGTGATGTGCGCGATGCCGTGGATAGGGGGAAGAGGGAAGGAGGAAGAAGGAAGAAGGAAGGGTTTGAGGTCGTTGTAGTAGCAGCGGTGGGGGCGCAGCAGGGCGTCGGCGAGGGTCTCGCCGAGGTCGGGGTAGTCTTGCTCCAGCCTCGCCCGCTCCGCGGCGGCATCCTGGTCGAGGCCGATCTGGAAGATGCGGCGGACCAAGGAGTAGCCGTTGGTGTGCAGCCCGACGGACGGCAGGCCAATGAGGGCGTCGCCTTCGCGGATCTCGGAGCCGTCGATGACGGCGTCGCGTTCGACGACACCGATGACGAACCCGACGAGATCGAAGTCGCCTTCGCGGTACGTCCCCGGCATGTCCGCCGTCTCGCCGCCGAGGAGGGCCGCGCCGACCGCGGCGCAGGCATCTACGCAGCCTTTCACGAGGGCGGCCTTGGCGTCGTCGGTGAGGCCGCTGTTGCCGATGTAGTCCAGGAAGAAGAGCGGGTGCGCGCCAGAGGTCAGTGTGTCGTTGACGCAGTGGTTGACGAGGTCGTGGCCGGTGCCCTCGTAGCGGCCAGCGAGGGCGGCGAGCTTTACCTTGGTGCCGACGCTGTCAGTGCTGGCGACGAGGACGGGGTCGCGGTAGTGGCCCAGGCGGAAGAGCCCGGCAAAGGGGCCGACGTCGGCGAGGACCTCAGGGCGGCGGGCGCCAGCGGCCATGCGTGCGTAGCGGGAGACGAGGGCCTCGGCGGCGTCGATATCGACGCCGGCGGCGGCGTAGGTGGCAGGGCGGCTCGTCTGGGCACGGCGATCGTCGGTCATGCACCCCGAGGATAGCACGGGGGCGGGGAAGGAAGAAGGAAGGGTCCGAGGCGTAGCAGGGGTCTGGCCGGAAAGCCGTGGCCCAGGGCTGGAGCCCTGGGCCACGGTGTGGTCTGGATGGGCAGACCCGAAGGGTCTGCAGCTACGCGGGTTCGTCTAGTGGTGGCCGTTGGTGGTGGGCTTGATGTTCTGGTTAAGCCGGAAGAAGTTGGTGGGGTCGTACTTGTTCTTGAGGGCGACCATGCGGTCGTAGTGGGCGCCGAAGCTGTCCTTGATGCGCTGTTCGCCTTCATCCATGAGGTAGTTGAGGTAGCCGGCTTCCTGCGCCCAGGGCTTCATCACGCGGTCGATATTACGCACCCACTCGATATTCTTTTCGTCATCGGCGGGGTCCTCCCACATGCCAAGGATGTGCAGTGCCCACTTGGCCTTGCGCCAGCCCATGGCCGTGGCGTCGTCAGACACACGGTGCACGGCGCCACCGATTGGTTGAACGATGATGCTGGTCAGTGGCGACGGCGGCTGAGCGGCTGCGGTCAGGAGGGCGTCGAGGGCCTCGTCCGGGAGCTCGGGGTACATGTCGGCCTTCCAGTAGTTGCGCATGCCGTGGGGGTTGGACTTCTCCAGCATCTCCTGGACGGCTGTGTAGGGCATGGGCTGGGTCATGTTCAGGGCCGGGTTGAGGTCCAGGATGGGCTTGTAAGCGGCGGGGCCGTCCTCCGGCTTGCCGGTGTAGCAGACGACGATGCCCATGACGGGCATGCCGCGCACTGGCGGGGGTACGAACTCCTCGTGCGGGGCTGTGATCAGCGCCGCCGCACCGCAAACATCGTCCGGGGCGCTCTCCATGAAGTCGCGGTAGGTCTTGAGGACGGCGGGGATGCGCGGGAAGGCGAACTGCCCGCCGTAGACGATGGGGCCGATGGGGTGCAGCCGGTACTCGAACTTCGTGACGACACCGAAGTTGCCGCCGCCGCCGCGCAGGCCCCAGAAGAGATCGGCGTTTTCGGTCTCGCTGGCGTGCAGGACGTTCCCATCCGCAATGACGATCTCGCAGCCGAGGAGGTTGTCGACGGTGTACCCGAGCTTGCGCTCGAGCCAACCGGAGCCACTGCCGAGGGTCAGGCCGGCGATGCCGGTGCTGGCAGCGCGGCCGCCGGTAACGGCGAGGCCGTGCGCCTGGGTGGCGGCGTCGAACTCGCCCCAGTTGACGCCTGCCTCAGCGACTGCGATGCGGGACTTCGGGTCAACCTTCACGGACTTCATGAGCGCGAAGTCGATCATGAGGCCGCCGTCGCAGACGCCATAGCCCTGGACCGAGTGGCCGCCGCAGTTCACGGAAACGAGCAGGTCGTGCTGCCGGGCGAACTTCACGCATGCCTGGACGTCGGCGGTGTCAGCGGGGCGGGCGATGAGCCCGGGACGGCGGTCTATCATGCCGTTGAATACGGCACGCGCGGCGTCGTAACCGGCGTCAGATGGGCGGATGACCTGCCCGCGGAATTGCCTAGCGAAAGCCTCAACGGTGTCGCCGGGGATAGAGCTGCCGGCAGAGTTGGTTAGAGTCTGTACCACTGGTCTGGCCTCCTTTGGTACTTGATGGAGCGCGTCAATTTCCTTCGCGGGAACGGGCGGCGCGGTAATGCGGGTGATTTGCACTTCATTGTAGTGCAACGACACCTGCTGGCAACGGGCTGCGGGTGGAAAGATGGCGGATTTGACCGTTTGTTAGCAGACCTAGCGGACGCTCAGCTTAAACGCGGGGTTGGGTCCGTGTGCGCGCGAGGGGTGCTCCTTGCAGGGTCCCGCGGCGTCGGGTAGGGGGTAGGTTATGCCCGGACAGGTCCTTCGCCAAGGAGTATATCCTGCGCGCGAAGGACTTGCGGCTCAGGATGACGGGAGGGGGTGCGCCGAATGCGCGCGCAGCGTTCGCCGCAGGGTCCCGGAGCGTCAGCTGAGGCGCGGGATGTTCCCGGACAGGTCCTTCGCCAAGGAGGATATCCTGCGCGCCAAGGACTTGCGGCTCAGGATGACGGGAGGGGGTGCGCCGAATGCGCGCGGCGTTCGCCGCAGGGTCCCGTGCGTCAG
>DASSZB010000373.1:0-3671 GCA_035702935.1 Dehalococcoidia bacterium | reverse complement strand
GCCGGCGTTTGAGTCGCGCCTACAGGAGGGCAAGGAACGCCGACGGCAATGGTGGCAGCATTGAGGGTTTTCGGAAAACCGTATTCATTCAGATCGTCAAGGTAGTACCCAGACATCAGCATCAGGACGTACTGTCCATTGGGAGCGTCCCGACCCACCGTAACGCCGAGACGGGAAAGGATTCCGCTGCCGGATTCAGCCGGTGTGCCAGAGATGTCGAGGGCGTTTGCCTCCCAGCTGTCGTTGAAGTCCTGATCGGGAGTCGCCTCGCTCAGGTTGAGGAGTGCACTTCCCGCATTGGCAGCGAGGAGAAAACGAGCGTCCTGACTCTCCACCCGGACGACCGCCTCTTGGTAGCCAACAACGAAGGTAAACCCGATCATCGGGGCCGACGCCGGTATGTTGAGAGCCGTGACGTCGAGAGTCAGCAGATCGCCCGGCCGCGCTTCCACGCAGCCATCCCAAGGTCCCAGGCTCGTCGCCGTGTTTCCGGCCACGTCCATGTCCAGCGACATCGCCTCCATGCCTCCAGCGTCGGCAGCGGCGTTCCCGCCCGGCCCCAACACGAACAGGCCAAAGGCCAGCAGCAAGACGAAAACACCGGCAGCGACCGCAACCGGCAAGGAGATGCGCGGGCCTCGCATAACAACGCCCCTTTCTGCCTTCCCCCAATCAAGAGAAAGCGGGCGGGCTCTAGCTGTCCGGTGACTGCATTGTACGCCCGTCAAGCGGCCTGTCAACGTGCGGACACGGCCCCCCGATCGGTGGCTTGAAACCCCATTAGCCGTTGGGTGATGAGCGTCTCGGCCTCGCTCATGGTCCGGTCGATCAGCTCTTTCACCGTTGGCACGTCGTGGATGAGCCCGGCGACCATGCCGCACGACCAGGCCCCGGCATCCACATCGCCGTCCTTCATGACACGCGGATAGATGCCGGCGACTTCCGGGATGATGTCCTGGATCGTGAGATTCGCGCCCAGTGCCTTCTCCTTCTCGAGCAGGCGTTCGACGCCGGGGTTGTTCAGCACCCGTTCGGTGTTGCGCAGGCCGCGCATGATAAGGCGCGTGTCAAGCTCCGACGCCTCCACGAGCGCCTGTTTCACGTTCGGGTGTACAGGGGCTTCCTGGGTGGCGATGAACCGCGTGCCCATGTTCATGCCATCGGCCCCCAGGGCGAGCGACGCCACGAGACTTCGCCCGTCCGCCATCCCGCCGGAAGAAACGAAGGGGATGGAGAGCTCTTCAGCGGCACGGGGCAAAAGGATGAAGTTGGGCACATCGTCTTCGCCCGGGTGACCGCCGCATTCGAATCCGTCTACGGAAACGGCATCGCAGCCGATCCGCTCGGCCTTGAGTGCGTGCCGGACGGAGGTGCACTTGTGAATGACCTTGATGCCCGCTTCTTTGAGCATCGGCAGCCATTGCGAGGGATCCCGGCCTGCCGTCTCCACGATCTTGACGCCGCTCTCGATGATGACCTTGAAGAGCCCGGGGTAGTCGGGGGGCGTGAGCGCGGGAAGGAAGGTCATGTTGACGCCGAACGGCTTGTCGGTCATGTCCCGGCAGCGCGCGATTTCGTTGGCCAGCCTCTCCGGGGTGCCTTGAGTGAGCCCTGTGATTATCCCGAGACCACCGGCATTGGAAACGGCGGAGGCCAGCTCGGCGAGACCCACGAAATGCATGCCGCCCTGGATGATGGGATGTTCGATGCCAAAGAGCTCGGTGATTCGCGTCTTCATCTTCTTTCTGGTCTCCTCTGAGGCGCCAGGCCTCGAATGGGCTGAACAGGCCCCGATGGTCGCGTCATCACGAGCGTTACCGTTCGACGCCGGAACCGGCTGTTTGATTGGCACTCATGGTAGCGCAGCGGCGGGAGAAAGCGGAAATTCGCGAATCGCCGCCCTACTCGTACCGCAGCGCTTCCGCCGGGTACACGCGCGATGCCTGCAGCGCCGGCAGGAACGTCGTCACCAGCGCCGCGCCGTACACCAGGACGTACACGATGACCAGGTCACGCCACGGCACCACCAGCCGCAGGTTCTCCCAGCTCGGCTGTTCCGCCTGGTCCATGATCACGTTATTCGCGACGATGATCCCCAGCAGGGTGCCCAGCAGCAGCGACACCAGCGCCACCATCGATGACTCCAGCAGGAAGCTCATCTGCACCATCCGTCGCTCGTAACCGATGGAGCGCATCACTCCAATCTCATGCCTCCGCTCCACGACCGATCGTGCGCTGATCACCCCCAGCGCGGCCACGCCCACGATGAGCCCGAGCCCAAGGAAGCCCTGGATGAGATAGACAAACGTCTGGTTGACGCCCACCATCTTGTCCAGTTCCTCCTGCATGATCTCGGCCTCCATGCCGTTGACGAGGAATGCCGCCTCCAGGCCGTCCGCCGTCGCCTCAACGTCGGCGCCCTCGCGCAGGCCGATGAAGTGCGTGACGATCGCCGCCTGTTCCGGGAACGCCTCTGCCACCAGCTTCTGGTTCGTGAGCACACCGACCATGAAGAACGGCGCTGCGTCCTTCATGATGCCGATGATCCGGACCTCGGCCTTCTTCCCCGTGGCCCTGTCCGTAAGCTCAACGGGAATGGGCTCGAAGCCCGTGTCGTCGGCGTAGATGCCTGTTATCTGGAAGTCCGGGACGTCAGCCCCGAAGCCGAAGTCCGCGCGGTGCGGTACCGGCAGGCTGTCGACTACCGCCAGGCTCGGGTCCGCCCGGATCGCGTCCCACACCTGGCGCGACGACGTGTAGCCCTCGGCCATCGCCGCCAGGTCGTATTCATTCGTCTCCAGGAACGTGTCGTCGAGGCCCCGCACCGCGTAAGCGCCCGCCTCGGCGCCCTCGGCGTTCAACTGCCTCGCGTCGAGGCCCAGGACGGACTGTCCGGCAAAGACTTCGAAGTCACTTGCTTCCAGCGTCTCCGATTCTGCCACAGCGCCCCTGAGGTCCTGGACCGGGTTTATGCGGACGGTCGTGGTCCGCAGGTCGTAACCGCCGCCGAACGCCTTAACATCGTTCCAGGCTTCCGTGAACGAGGTGGTGGTGGCCGCACCCACGACGAGGTTAAACACCACGAGGGTGAACATGGCCAGTATCATCCCCGTGCGGAACCGGTTCGTCAGCGGATAGGCGACTGCCGTCTTCAGCACCGGCGCCAGCCAGGCCAGGCGTCCGAAGACAGCGGTCAACCAGCGCAGGAAGATGTCGGAGTTGTACATCACCAACCAGGTCGCGCCGAGCACCGTGATGACGCCCCCGGTTACCCACGAAGAGAAGTCCACGGACATCAGCGGCAGGAAGGGGTCCAGCACGTCCGAGGGGAGGAGCGACCATATCACCAGCAGAGCGCCGGGCACCGTATAAGCGGCGCGGTTCGGGAAGCGCAGCCATAGCATTGCGGGCAGGAGCGCAATTATCACCAGAGATAGACCAATGTACAGGGGCGTCCACTGCTTTCCCGATATCCCGGCGAACGCGATCAGGACGCCGAACGCCAACAGCGTGACGGCCAGCAACAACGATCCCCGCTTCCCGCCCTTCATCACCGGCTCCGGAAGCTTGCGTATGGCCGTGACGATGTTCAGGACGCTCACCTTCCAGGCTGAGACCGTGACGACGACGAACGTGACAAGTACGCCCAGGCAGTACGCTACGATGACGCT
>DASSZB010000324.1:0-6658 GCA_035702935.1 Dehalococcoidia bacterium | reverse complement strand
GGCCGACCTGGGCCATGCCCAGCATCACCCACTTGCCGTCCCGGCAGCGATAGTGGTTCCAGAGGGGGTTCGTCAGCTTGCGGGAGACGCGTGGGATGGGCGAGCCGGCGTAGGTGCCGGACATAAGGTAGCTCGTGATGTTGAACGCCTGGGCGGCCAGCTGGCCCTGCAGCAGCGACCCGTCCACCATCTGCCCCTCGCCGGTGCGTTCACGGTGGTAGATGGCGACCATGATACCGAAGGAGAGCAGGAAGCTGCTGACCTGGTCAGCCATTCCGGCGTAAGTCCGCGTGGGCGGCGAGTCCGGTTCGCCGGTGACGCTCATGAGCCCGCCCCGGGCCTGGGCCAGCGGGTCCAGTGCCGGGCGCTGCGCGTCCGGGCCGCTCAGGCCGAAGCCTGACGCCTGGCAGTAGACGATTGTAGGGTTGATGTGGCGGAGGCTGGTGTAGTCGATGCTCAGCCGCTCCGCGACACCGGGCCGGAAGTTCTGGATGATGACGTCCGCGGTACCCACCAGGCGATAGAAGAGGTCACGGCCGGCGGGCTGTTTGAGATCGATGACGATGCCGCGCTTGTTGCGATTATGGGTCTCGAAGTACGCGTTGGGCCCCCCGGGACGTGTCTCGTAACGGATGAGTGAGCGCCCGGGGTCGGGGGAGTCTGGCCCCTCAATCTTGATCACGTCCGCGCCCCAGTCCGCCAGGGTGGCCGCCGCCATGGGGCCCTGCTGCCAGATGGCGAGGTCGAGGACGCGAATGCCCTGGAGAGCGTTCATGGCCGGCTGCGCACGATCGTTCAGTGCCCCTGTAGCTCCCGAAGGCGCTCGACCACCTTTGGCAGGGCGGTACCCGCGGTGGCGCGCAGGACCACGTCCGAAATTTCCGTCAGTGGAGTCTCGTTTGGGTTGACCTCGATCAGGCGACCGCCGGACATTTTAACCTCCGTTGGGAAGCCGGCGGCCGGGTAGACAACGGCACTGGTGCCGATGAGTAGCATGCAGTCGCACATGCGGCTCTGGGCGATGCATTCATCGAGTGCGTCGCGGGGGATGGGCTCGCCGAACATCACGGTGTCCCCCTTGACGATGCCCCCGCACTCCGGGCAATGCGGCGGCAGTTCGTCCATGGGGAACTCGTCGACGGGCCAGCGCGCCGAACACTCAACGCAGCGGAGTTTGGCGCGGTTGCCGTGGATCTCGGTGATGTGCTGGGAGCCGGCCATCTGGTGCAGGTTGTCGATATTCTGGGTGATGATGTGCTGAAGGCGGCCCATCTGCTCGAGGTCCGTGAGGGCGAAGTGTCCCTCATTGGGGATGGCGTTGTTCAGGGCGTCGACCAGCTCCTGGAACTGGCCAGCGCGGCCAATCCGCATCTCCCACCACGATTTCGGGTCGCGTTGGAAACGCTCGTAGTCCCGCAGGTCGGGTTCGCCGTGCTTTGTCCAGAGACCTTCCGGACCGCGGAAAGTGGGGATGCCGCTCTCGGCGGACAGCCCGGCGCCGACCAGGGCGACGACGTGGCGGGATGACAGTATGGTGCGGGCCGCCTGCTCGACGGCTGGTCCGAGGTCGGGTTCGCTCATCGGGGTCTCTGAGCGGGTATTATATCCGGTCGCCTACGGGCTCGGGGCAGAGGTCACCTCCAGGGTGCCGCGCATCCCCTGCTGGTAGTGGCCCGGTATGGCGCAGAAAACAACGTACTTCCCCGGCGTCAGCTCGGCTGTTGCGACCTGGAGCCCCTCGCCGCCATCAGCCGCGGGCACGTCGAACTCGACGGCGGGATCGCCGATAGCTTCGATATCCACGCGGGATTTGGATATCGGCAGCTTGGCGGAGTCGAGATCGGTCTTTATTACGGTCACCTGGTGAGGGTATTTGCCGTGGTTGTGGCCGCCGATGTTCACCGTGCCCGCGGCCACGGATCCGGGTTCGGTCTCGACGCTCCACTCGTCCAGGTGGACGTGGACGTCGTGCTCCAGGCCCGATGGCTCCTCGTCATCATCACCGCAGGCGGCGAGTGCGACCAGGGATGCCAATGCGACGAGAATGAGGCAATTGCGGATCATCTTGCCCCCCTTGCGGCCGTGGGTGGCTGTCTGAACATTGATGCGTCAGTATAGGTTTGCCCGGGAGCGCCCGTCAACGGGCGAAAATTGCATTGACGATTCTCCCATACGGGAACATACTCTGCACCGAGACTTGGTTATGCCAGCCGGTGGACACGGTTGTCCGCCTTCACGCAAGGAGGGTGTACATGAGCACCGTTTCAAGGCGTTACTACCTGCTGATCGGAGTTGCTGTTGTCCTGCTTGCCCTTTTGGCAGTGGCATGCGGTGACGACGACGACGATGACGGCGGCGACGACGGCGGCGGGGCCACGGTGAACGTACTCCTGAGCGAGTTCGTCGTCGAGGCCGACCCCGCCAGCGCGTCTGCGGGGGACGTCACCTTCGCTGTCACCAACGAGGGCGAGGAAACGCACGAGTTCGTCATCCTGAAGACGGACCTGGCCGAAGACGCCCTTCCGACTGCGGATGACGGTTCCGTAGATGAGGAGGGAGAGGGCGTCGAAGTCATCGACGAGATCGAGGACATCGAGGCCGGCGCTGATGGCGAGGTGACAGCGAATCTGGAGGCAGGCGACTACGTCTTGTTCTGTAACATCGTGGAGGAAGACAACGGCGAATCCCACTATGCCGAGGGCATGCACACCGCTTTCACGGTCGAATAGCGCTCGAAACCATAACTTACATTATCCGTAAGCGGCACCGGCGAGCCGTTGACCAGCTGTCGTCCCGCGGTATAGCTTGGTGGCCATGCGCTCCGTCCTCACGATCGCGGGCTCGGACTCCAGCGGCGGAGCCGGCATACAGGCCGACCTGAAAACGTTCGCCGCGCACGGGGTCTACGGCATGTCCGTTATCACGGCGCTGACGGCCCAGAACACCCAAACGGTGACCGGCGTATTCGAGGCGCCGGCGGAGTTCGTGGGCCAGCAGATCGACACCGTCGTCGTGGATATCCGGCCCGACGCGGTCAAAACCGGCATGCTTTCGAGCGCGCCCATCATCGCCGTCGTCGCGGAGAAGATAGGTCAGCATGGACTGCGCAACGTGGTTGTGGACCCGGTGATGGTATCGAAAAGCGGGGCGCGACTGCTGCGCGAGGACGCCGTCGAGGCGTTGCGCTCGCGGCTGCTGCCGCTGGCGGACGTGGTCACTCCGAATATCCCGGAGGCCGAGGACCTCCTGGGCCGCGTCCTGCGAACGGAGGACGACGCGCGGCAGGCCGCGGAAGACGTGCTGGCGCTAGGCCCGCGGGCCGTCGTGCTGAAGGGCGGCCACCGCGAGGGAGATGTCGTCACAGACCTGCTCTTCGATGGGGAGCAATTTCACACCTACTCGGGGCCGCGCGTCCAGACGTCGAGCACGCATGGCACGGGATGCACGTTCGCCTCGGCGATCGCTGCGCAACTGGCGTTGGGTTCGGCGTTGCCGCAAGCGGTCCGCCTGGCGCGAGGCTACGTGCAGGGCGCCCTGGAGCACGCGCGCCCGCTCGGCCACGGCCACGGGCCGGTGAACCACTTCTGGAGGTGGGAAGAGCGATGACGATTATCGACGTCTGGATGCAGCACCCGACGCTCCGGTTCATCCAGCACAAAATGTTCGCCACCCTGTGGCGGTGGACGAAGATGGAGATCCCGCAGCAGGAGGTCCCGCTGGAGGTGACCATCGCTACGATGGATGCGGCCGGGGTCGACATCGGCCTGGTGAGCGCCTGGCACGGCCCTGAGGGGGCGCTGATCGGAAACGACGAAGTGTACGGATACGTGCAGAAGTACCCGGACCGGCTGGCGGGGCTCGGCTCTATTGACCTGGCGCGCCCGATGGCGGCTGTCCAGGAGGTCCGTCGATGCGTCCACGATCTTGGATTCAAGGGCATCCGCGTGGTGCCGTGGCTGTGGAACCTGCCTCCAAACGACCGCCGGTATTACCCGGTATATGCGGCGTGCGTAGAGCTTGGCGTCCCGTTTTGCCTGCAGACGGGGCACACCGGGCCGCTGCGGCCATCGGAGCCTGGCCGGCCCATCCCATACCTGGACGATGTGGCGCTGGAGTTCCCAGAGCTCAGAATCGTGGCCGGGCACATCGGATATCCCTGGACGGCGGAGATGATATCCCTGGCCACGAAATACGAGAATGTCTATATTGACACGTCGGCGTACACCGCGAAGCGTTTTCCGCGAGAACTCGTAGACTACATGCGGGGACACGGGAGGAAGAAGGTGATGTTCGGGACGAACTACCCCATGCTCACGGCGGCGAAGTGCCTGGAGGGGCTCGACGAACTGGGCCTCGACGACGAAGCCAGGCGCCTGTACCAGCACGAGAACGCCCAGAAGGTGTTCGGCCTGGGCTAGAGGTCTCACCCCTCGCGTGAAACGCTGGGCCGTAGAAGGAGGTTCCAAATGGGCGAGAACAAACAACCGGCGGTGCTGAAAGTCCGGCGGCTGAAGGCGGACGTGATGCAGTTCTCCGTGCAGGAGGAGATGCTGCAGCTGGTTCAGAGGGTAGCCGGCAACAAGAGCAAGCGGACCGCAAAGACGCTGGTCAAGGAAGGGCCGCTGCGCGTCCTGGTCGTTGCCCTCGACGCGGGCGGAAAGCTGGAAGAACACGCCGTGGACGGCCCGTTTTCGGTGCAGTGCCTGATGGGCAGGGTAACGGCTCACGTTGCCGGAACTGACAAGGAACTCAGGGCGGGAGACCTGCTCGTCGTGGACACGGGTGTGACGCACGACATCGAGGCGAAGGAATCCGCCGCCTTGCTGATAACGATCACCAGGGCGGGCGCGGATTGAAGCTGGAGGGCCTCGACCACGTGGCGATCACCGTGCGGGACCCGCTCACCTCGATGGCCTGGTACCAGGACGTGCTGGGACTGGAACGCCGCTTCGAAGAAGCCTGGGGCGACTACCCGATCGTGATGCTTGCCGGCGAGAGCGGTGTGGCGCTCTTCCCGGCCAGTTCTGCCGATCCCGAGACGATCGCCGACAAACGCAACGCAATCACCATGCGGCACTTCGCCTTCCGCGTGGACCGGGAGAACTTCAAGCGGGCGCAGGAACGGATGCGCTGGGCCGGCGTGGAGTTCACGCGCGAAGATCACGGGGTCTCGCACTCGATCTACATTCGCGACCCGGATGGACACGAGATTGAGATAACCACCTACGAACTGTAGGCGGGACGTCCATCGCAAATCTGTTGACTGGGCAGTTCGCCGGTTGGGCCTCAGGGATTAGACTGTGAATATCGGCACTTGATCGCGACGAGGAGGCCCGGTATGTATCAGCCCAGACCCAAAGAATTATCGCGGCGCTCGTTCCTGGCCGGAGCCGCCGGCGCGCTAACAATCGCGGCGGGGGGCGCCACCGGATACGTCATCGCTCGGATGGACGACGAAGACCGGGGCGCTTCCGCCCAGGACGGTACGCCGGGGTCCGGTCTGGCGCCCGGGCCCAAACCCCAGGGGAAGATCACCTCCCCCCGCGACGCCACCGTCCCACCTCTCCAGGCCTCGCCGCTCACGCTGACCTACCGGGCAAAACCGCAGGTCGTTGAGATCGGGGCGGGCGTTCAATATAACGCCTGGAGCTTCGATGGCACGTCACCCGGGCCGGTGCTCCACGTGAAGCAGGGAGACACGATCGACTTCACGCTGATAAACGACGCCCAGGAAGGGCATTCCATCGACTTCCACGCGGCCCGGACGCCCTGGGACAAGAACTACGTCACCATCGTGCCCGGAGACTCCATCAACTTCACCTGGACGGCTGACTTTCCCGGAGTCTTCGTGTATCACTGCGGCACGCCACCCGTCCTGCACCACATTGCCAACGGGTTGTACGGACTGATCGTTGTCGATCCAGAGACGCCACTCGAGCCGGCACAGGAATACTGGCTCATGCAGAGCGAGTTCTACGCCAGGGCCGGGGCGAACGGGACCTGGGATGCCGACATGGATAAGATGCTCGCATCCAGGCCGGATATCATGGCCTTCAACGGCGCGGCATTTCAGTACCGGGACAACCCGCTTCCCGCGAAGGTTGGGGAGAAGATACGGCTGTACGTTGGCAACATCGGCCCCACGCTCTTCTCCGCCTTTCACGTCATTGGCGCCGTGTTCGACGTCGTCTACGCGGACGGCAACCCGCGGAACCCCCTGTACGGCCTGCAGACGTATACGATCCCGCCCGGCGGCGGCGCCACCTGCGAGCTGACGATCCCGGAGGCGGGCCAGTACCCGTTCGTCACGCATTCCTTCGCCTACACGGAGCTCGGCGCCGTCGGCCTGCTGAACGTTACTTAGGCCGGCATGGAAGCGTTTGCGGCAGAGCCGTTCTGCTACATCACGACCACCGGCCGCGTGACGGGCCGCACGCACGAGATTGAGATCTGGTTCGGGACGAGCGGCGCGACGATCTACATGCTTTCAGGCGGCGGCAACCGCTCGGACTGGGTGCGGAACATCGCCGCAAGTCCGGCGGTCTCCGTGCGCATCGGACCGCACGAATTTGAGGGTCGCGGCCGCGTTGTGGCGGATCCTGCGGAGGATGCCCTGGCGCGTCGGCTGCTTCTGGAGAAGTACGCCCCGACGTACTCC
>DASSZB010000238.1:0-4025 GCA_035702935.1 Dehalococcoidia bacterium | reverse complement strand
CCGCCGTCCCGAAGCGCCCCATCGGGATGTTCGCCCGCACGAACTCTGCCATCCCCTCCGGGTCCTCCTGCTGCCGCCGGGCCCACGTCCCTCCCGGAGAGCTGATCGAGCCCGGCGCCACCGTATTCACGCGGATGCCGTCCGGCGCCAGCCGCACCGCCATCGACTTGGCGTGGCTGATCAGCGCCGCCTTCATCGCGTTGTACCCCGGCTGCCCGCCCGTCTCCCGCCCGTAGATCGAGGCGATGTTCACGATGGCGCCGCCGCCAGCCGCCTTCATGTGCGGCGTCACCAGCCGCGTCAGCCTCGCAGCGGGCAGGAAGAGTGCCTCGAATGAGTGCACCCATGCGGCGTCCTCGTCCCGCGCCGTCGAGAAGTGCATCCCGGTCACCAGGATATCGATTCGTCTGAAGCGCTCCGTCGTCGCCGCCACCAACCGCTCCGCATCTGCCGCCTCCGTCAGGTCTGACTGCACTGCCTGCGCCTCTAACCCGAGCCCCTCGGCTTCGCGACGTACCGACTCCAGCGCTGCGGCCTCACGCGCGGCTATCGCTACGCGGCAGCCCTCCGCGGCCAGGGCCAGCGCCGTCGCCCGCCCGATGCCGCGCGACCCGCCGGCGACTATAGCGACGCGGCCGTTGAGCCCGAGATCCAATCTTGCGCCCCGCCCGCGCTACTCCGGCGGCCGCAGCGGCGCCGGGCGCTCGCCACGCGCGTACTTCGCCAGCCACTCCGCCATCAGCGGGTCGGTCACCGACCTGCGGTGCGCCTCCATCTCGAACTTCAGGCCTTCGTCCTCCGTCAGCGTCATCCCGCCCAGCGCCGCCAGGCGGTCGTTCCGCATCGCCTGCTGCGGGTAGCCCGAGAGCGCCTCCGCCACGTAGAGCGCGCGCTCCAGTGCCTTGCCCTCCGGCACCACCTCCTGCACCAGCCCCATGGCCTGCGCCTGCTCGGCGCCGATGAGCACGCCCGTCTCGATCAGGTACAACGCGTTCGCGACCCCCACGATGCGCGGCAGGCGCTGTGTCCCGCCGTCGATCAGCGGCACCCCCCAACGCCGGTTCAGCACCCCGAACTGCGCGTCCCGCGAGGCGATCCGGAAGTCGCACCAGCAGGCCAGCTCCAGCCCGCCCGCCGTCGCGTACCCGTTCACCGCCGCGATCGTCGGCTTCCCCACGTCCGTGATCCGCGAGATCCCCATAGGCCCCGACTCCCGTGACCCCGGCCGCGAGTTCAGTGTCTGGATATTCTTCAAATCTGCGCCGGAACAGAACGCCTGGGTGCCGGAGCCCGTGAGAATCAGCACGTTCAGCGAATCGTCTGCCTTGAACGCCTCGACCGCTTCGAACAGGAGCCCTGCCGTCTCGCCGTCGACGCAGTTGCGCACCTCCGGCCGGTTGATGGAGACGACGAGCGTCGGGCCGTGGCGGTCGGTGAGCACCTTGGGATCGGGCATGACGGCGCCAAGCCTATCACAGGGAGAACAAGCGCGCGAAAACTGTCTTTCGAGGAAGGGAACTGGTTTCAGCCGTGCTTGATGGGCTGACCCCGAAAAGTCCGGACGCCGGGTTAGACCCGGCGCTGGGTGCGCGTGGTGCGCAGGAAGTGCCGCTCTGGCCGCTCGATGTACGGCTCCGGTTGCGGTTCCGCGGGGGAGGCCCGCAGTGGCTCTGGCGCAAGGAGCGCTCCCTCGCCGATTCTTATCGGCGTGGCGATCTTCACCCGCAGCCGACGGCCTTCGTAGACGTGGCCGTGGAGGTGATGCACCGCATCCTCCGCCTGGGCTTGGTCTGCTACGTCGATCAGGGCGAAGTCCTTCGGCTCACCCGTGGCATGGCGGGGCACCTCTATCGACAGCACTTCCGCGTGAGTCTCTATTAGCTCTCGCAGCTCCTCTTCCGATGTCCCGTACGGGTAGTCCCGGACGATCAAACGCACTCCAGGCATCACGCACCTCACTCCTCACTCGAGGTTTTCCCACTTTGACGCTAACCCACGCGCGAGGTGAATGAGTATGGGCCAGAAGTAAGATACTGGATAGACGTTTGGCCTGTGCCTGTCTAACGTGGGAACTCGTCCGGCCCTCTGTTCAGCCTGATACTCGCATCGCCTGGTGCCAGGTTGATCGTGTACCACTCCCCCCTCTGCGAGATAAGCCTGCCCAGCGCCAAGTCAAGTTTACGCGCCAGGAGTTCGGCGGCCGCCGGTATGATGTCGAGGTGGGAGCAGACGATGATCCGCCTACCGCCACTTTCCGCCGCTGCCGCTTCGATGGCGTTCAAACCGCGCTTGGCCAGCGCTTCGGTGCTTTCCCTGCCCTGCAGGCGCTGGCGCAGATCCGCCAGGGGCATCACGGCCAGGCCGGCGAACGCAGCCGTCGGCTCCAGCGTCTCGATACAGCGGCGAGCAGGACTGGAGAAAAGCGCGTGTATCGGCCCGCGCGCCAGGAGAGACACCAGCGCCCGCGCCTGCCGCCGGCCGAGGTCTGACAGCGGCCGCTCGTCATCGTCGCCGCGCCACAGCGCGCGGTCCTCCGCATCGAGGTGCGGCACCAGTTCAACGATCAACGCCGGTACTTGCGCTTCAACCAGGCGCGCCAGGTGATCGACCCCTGCGGTTCGTCGGGCACGCAGTTGTATCCCTGTCGGAAGCCAGTCACGATCTTGCCGAAAAACGGCAGAGGCACCAGGACTCGCCTCATGCCCCGCACGTCCAGCCAGGTCGTGGTCATGTCGCCCAGCGTTTGGAACTCCGGGCCCCCCAGGTCCGGCAGGCGTCCCGTCTGACCCGCGTTCGCGTAACCTACCATCCGGTCCGCCACCTCTCCTGTATCCATGGACTGGAACTTTGACCCTGCTGGCGGCATCAGGAGGGCCCCCGGGACGCGGGTCAGCGCCTGCAACAACCTGTCGATGAGCGAATGGAACTGCACCGCGCGCAAGATCGTCCACGGCACCCCTGATTCTTCCAGGACCCTCTCGCAGGCCAGCTTTGCCTTGTAGTACGGCATCGGGATCCTATCGATCCCCACAATCGAGATGTAGAACACTCCGACGCCGCCCGCTTCCTTCGCCGCCGAGCACAGGTTCCGCGTACCCTCGGCGTCCCCCTTGCCCATGGGCGCGTTCGTCGCGCAGTGCACGATGAAATCGCTGCCCGCCGCCGCCTCCGCCAGGCCCGCGCCGGTCGCCAGGTTTCCCTGGGCCCACTCGAACGCCGGGTCCGCTTTCGATGACCGCTCCCGCCGGCTGAGGATACGCACCGTAGATCCCGCCGCTGCAAATCGGGGCGCCAGTTCCGAGCCCAGGCCGCCTGTACCGCCTGTTATCAAGACTCGTGGCATCTATCAGCCTCCTCCCGAATCGCCGATTCCGATTGCCAATCGCCTACCGAAACGCCGGTATGACCTCCTTCGAAAACCGCAGCACCGGCTCCCTGTAGAACCGCGGCCACAGGGCCAGCATGAACTCCTGCACGCCCGCGTCGATGTACTCCTGCACGCGCGTCTTGATCTCATCTACCCCGCCGATCAGCAACGAACGCGATGCCTCCTCCGGCGTCCGCCCGGTGGCCGCGGACATGCCGCCCAGCACCCGCTGCCGGAAGGCGTCGTCGTCCGTCATGAAGAGCGGCACCTGGATCGTGCGCCGGATCGTCGAGAAGTCGCGACCGATGTCCTTGCAGTGCCGTTCCAGTACGTCGAACTTGTGCCTCACTTCTTCCGGCGTGCCCTGCACGTTCGTCGCGTCGGCGTACTGCGCCACGAGGCGCAGCGTCTTCTTCTCGCCCCCGCCGCCGATGAGGATCGGCGGGTGAGGCTGTTGCGCGTTCGGAGGGTTGTACGGTGGTGCATGCAGCTGGTAATACTTCCCGTCGAGCTTCGGCAGCGCCTCCGTCCAAAGCGTTTTGATGAGCCTCACGGCCTCCGCCAGCCGCTCCGCCCGCTCTTTTACGCTCGGGAACGGGATGGCGAACGCCTCGTGCTCGTAAGTGTGCCACGCGGCGCCTACGCCGAACTCCAGCCG
>DASSZB010000185.1:0-3832 GCA_035702935.1 Dehalococcoidia bacterium | reverse complement strand
CCGGGACTCTGACACTGACACCCGCACTCGGTCGGCCTACCCTCCCGGCTACTTGCTACTTGCTACTTGCTACTTGCTACTACGCGCCTAGCGCAACGGCGCACGCCTCCAGCTCCGGCACCTCCAGGGGCGCGTGGTCGTCGATGTACCGGACGATCCCCTCCTTGTCGATGCCGATGACCGCGCGATGCGACGCCCCGTTCGGGTACAGGATGCCGTACTTCTCGGCTACGGCGCCGTGCGGGTAGAAGTCGCTCAGCAGCTCGAAGTCGATACCGCGTTCCCGCTTGAACGCCTCCAGCGTCCAGGTGCCGTCCACGCTCACACCCAGGACCTGCGTATCCTCGCCAAAGCGCGACTTCTCTGCCTGGATGCTCGTCATCTGGTTCGAGCAGACGGGCGAAAACGCTGCCGGGAAGAAGTTCAGCACGACGTTCCTTCCCCGGGCCTCGCTGAGTTTGAAATCCGTCTTGTTCGTGCCCTTGAGCGTAAAGTCGGGGGCCGGATCGCCTACCTTCAGAGTCTCCGTTGTGTCTCCCATGGGGCGCCTCCTTTGCTGCGATTCTACTGCAGAATACGAACGATCCCCTTGCTTCCGTCTACTTCGACCAGCTGACCGTCGCCGATAAGCCGGGTTGCGTTCTCCACGCTGAGCACCGCCGGCAGGCCATACTCGCGCGCCGTCAGCGCGGCATGGCTCAGCACGCCGCCCGTCTCCGTGACCACGGCGCTCGCTACCGCGAAAAGCGGAGTCCACGGCGGCATCGTGGTGCGCGTCACCAGCACATCCCCTGGACGCAGGCGCCCCGCCTCGTCAAGGTGGGCAAGCACCCGCGCCGGGCCGCGCGCCGTCCCCGCGGAAGCGGCGTGTCCCTTCAGCTCCCCCGGCCGGTCTGAACGCAGCTTCCCGCCGCCGAAAAACCGGTCAGGCGCTTCCGGACCCGCTTCCTGGGGCGCCGCGCCGACGTACTCCGGCGGCGGGACCTCCGACCACTCCTTCATCCCCGCCTTGCAGCCTTCCACCAGGTCGGCAGCCCCGCTCAGCTGCCCCAGCAGGGCCGCGTTCATCTGTTCGTGGTGAAGGTAGAAGACATCGGACGCGTCCGCCAGTTGGCCCATCTGCACAAGCCTGCGGCCCGCCGCCAGGACCAGGCGGCGCGGCAGCACTCCCACCCGCTGGTCGATATAGTAGTTGTGGTCTTCCAGTATCGACACCACCGAACGCGCCGCCTCCACCGCCGCCGCCAACCTTTCCCTCTCCTCCGTCGCCAGGCTGGACATGACCTCTCGTAGAGCGGCTTCCCGCTCCGCGCCCAGACGCTCGTGCTCGACCACCGGATCGTAGTCCGGCATCTCCATGTAGGCGCGCACCTGGCTCAGGGGGACTGTCGGGTCCTCCACCCACGTGGGCATCGCGAACTCGAACAGCGCCGAGCGCCAGCCAAACTCGTCCAGGAAAGCGGCCCACGCCTCCAGGAACGGTTGCGCGGAAGGCTCGCTGCCCAGGGCCGCGAGCTGCTCGCCAGCCGTCCCGTCCGTCTTCAGCGCCTCGCTCACGGCCGGAATCGAGGCCGCCAGCCGGCTCAGGCGCCACAGCGCCACGCCCGCGTCGACGCTCTTGTTGCCGTAGCCCTGCACCAGCCGCACAGCCCCCAGGTCGTCACCGCCGGTCAGCTCGCGGTATGTCGAGATCAGCTGCTCCATGCCCACCCACCACGGGAACGTAGCCATTGAGTGGAGTTGCCCGCAGCGGGTGCGCACCCTCACGAGGTTATCCAGCTCACCCACAAGCTCCTCGTTGGACATGGCATCGAAGTCGGTCTCCCGGTAATACTGGTCGAACTGCTGGACCTCGGGGAGGACCTTTTCCCGCCAGAGGCGCCCGCCCTCGATTACGGCCCTCAGGTTCGGCGCTCTCATGGCCCCCGGCTCAGGAGGAGGGACGGTGCGTGTGTAGAAGACGTAGTAGTTGTAGTAGCATGCCTTCAGCGTCCCGAAGCCGCCAACGAAGGGCTTCGTCGCCAGGTCGAACCCCAATGGCGTCGCCACGTCGGGGCTGTGCATCTTATCCGGGCGCCACGTCAGCGCCGCCTCCGCCGGATTCTCCCACGTAACCGGGAATTCGGCCGTCCTCGCCTGGGCCATTCGTCACTCCCTTCCAGTGATCGCGCCGGTGCAAACGGTGTGGTTGGAAATCATACCACCACCGCTGTAGAGACGCCCCGCTGGATATCTTCATCGCAACTACGGCACGGCTGCCACCGCCACCGGTATACGGGTCAGGGCCGTCTCCACCGGGGCGTCTTTACCGATGGCCTAACACCTGACACCCGACACCTAACACCTGACACACGACACCCGGCACCTAACACCTGACACCTAACACCTGACACCTAACTGGGCACTGCCGACGTGAACATCAACCCCTTCCCCACCAGCTCCCCTGCCAGCACCAGCGCCATCGCGATGTACAACAGCCCCGTTGCCGACTGCATCGCCCGCACGCGGCTGGAGTCGTACGCCATCCAGGCCAGCAGCATCGGGAACGCCAGCCCGAAGCCAATCCGCATGTAGAAGAATGGGTTCTCCAGGATCGGCGTGTCCACCGACCCCTTGATCGTGTCGTGCGGCAACGCCACCCCGGGGATGATCAGCAGCGCCTGCAGCGCCATCGCCGCCAGCAGCCAGAACGTCATCTCCCGCAGCGGCTGCTCCGGCAGCCGCGGCGTCACCAGGTACCAGTGCCCCAGCACCATCCCCAGCGACACCGCCCCCAGCACCAGCGCCCCCACGACCATGCTCGCCAGCACCAGGGGGAACCCCCACGCCGGCTCCGAGAACTCCGCCGCCAGGAACCCCAGCGCCGCCAGCCCCGCCAGCGACGCCGCCCCGCCCGCCGCCAGCGCCCAGGCGGGCGCCCGTCCGGGCGCCGGAACCCGATCCCCCCGCAGCGTCAGCACCACGTACGGCAGCGACAGCAGCAGCACCGCCGCCAGGGCCACTCGCGCCGGGTCCGCCCAGGACGTGTCCACCGCGTACCCGTCAATCTCCTCTTTCGCATCCAGCGAGACGGCCACCACGAACGCGATCGCCGCCAACACCGGCACCATCGCCGCGCTGAACTTGACGAACGATTCCGCCGACGCCCCCCGCCACTGAGCCGCCAGAAGCACCCACAGCCCGCCGACGGTAAGCTCCGCCAGCAGGACGAGCAGGGTATACGGTAGGGCTTCAGCACTCATGGGACGCCCACATCATAACGTCCCCCTCTCGTAGGGGCACAGCAACCCGCCCTGTGTCGTCCTGAGCAGCACAGAATGCCACTTGACGGACCAGCACCTCTTGGCGAAGGACCCGTCCGGGAACCCCCCTGCCCCCACCACTCCCATCCGGGACCCATCCGCCAACACTCGCTCGCCGGCCCGCCCTTTGTCATCCTGAGCCGCACGGCACCCGTTCGACTTCCAAACGCCCCTTGGCGAAGGACCTGTCCGGGAACCCCTGCCCCCACCACTCCCATCCGGGACCCACGCGCCAACACTCGCTCGCCGGCCCGCCCTTTGTCATCCTGAGCCGCACGGCCTCCGCTCGCCGGCTCAACACCTCTTGGCGAAGGACCTGTCCGGGAACCCCCTGCCCCCAACCACTCCCATCCGGGACCCATCCGCCGACGCTCGCTCGCCGGCCCGCCCATTGTCATCCTGAGCCGCACGGCACCCGTTTCGACGGCCACACGCCCCTTGGCGAAGGACCTGTCCGGGCACCCCCTGCCCCCACCACTCCCATCCGGGACCCACACGCCAACACACGCTCGCCGGCCCGCCCTTTGTCA
>DASSZB010000168.1:0-5092 GCA_035702935.1 Dehalococcoidia bacterium | reverse complement strand
CCGAAGACGTTAAGAAACTGCGCGAACTGACCGGCGCCGGCATGCTTGACTGCAAGAACGCGCTGGAATCTGCCGGCGGCAACTATGACAAGGCCGTCGAAATCCTGCGGGAGCAAGGTCACGCCGCCGCCGCCAAGCGCGCCGAGCGGGAGACGGCCCACGGCATCGTCGAAAACTACATGCACCACAACAAGACGCTCGGCGCCATGGTGGAGCTGAACTGCGAGACCGACTTCGTCGCCCGCACCGACGACTTCGGGACCCTCGCGCGCCAGGTCGCCCTGCAGGTTGCAGGTGCCAACCCCCTGTACATCTCGAAGGACGAGATCCCGGCGGGCAGCGAGGACAGCCCGAAAGAGGTGTGTCTGCTGGAGCAGGCGTTCATCCAGGACGAGTCAAAGACCGTGGAGCAGCTGATCAAGGAGACCATCGCCAAGACCGGCGAGAATATCCGCGTCAAGCGCTTCGCCCGCTTCGAACTCGGCCGCTAAGCACCGCCCCCGGCGGCTCACAGTGAGGTTCTCGTGCGCAGCATGGCACCCATGCCGGCCGGCCATGTATTATCAGGATGGCCATGACCAGCAGCTCTCCCTACAAGCGCATCCTGCTTAAGCTCAGCGGCGAGGCCCTCCAGGGCGACCTGTCCTATGGCATCGACCCGGTGATGCTGAATGCTATCGCCGGCGAGCTGAAGGCCGTCCAGGACAAGGGTGTCCAGGTCGCCATTGTCGTCGGCGGCGGAAACATCTTCCGCGGGGCCGAGGCCTCGGCCGCCGGAATGGACCGCGCCACCGGCGACTACGCCGGCATGCTGGCCACCATTATCAACGCCCTGGCCCTGCAGGACGCCCTCGAGCGCAACGGCATCACCGTCCGCACCCAGTCCGCCATCACGGTCACCGCCGTCGCGGAGCCCTACATCCGGCGACGCGCCATCCGACACCTCGAGAAGGGCCGCGTCGTCATATTCGCCGCCGGCACCGGTAATCCCTACATGACCACGGACACAGCCGCCGCCCTGCGTGCCGTTGAGATCGATGCCGATGTCCTGCTCATGGCCAAGAAGAACGTGGACGGAGTCTACGAACGCGACCCCATCAAGGACCCAACGGCCCGCAAGTTCGAGAAGCTGTCCTACCTCGACGCCCTCAACCGGCGCGTGCAGGTGATGGACTCGACGGCGCTTTCCCTCTGCATGGAGAACACGCTGCCGATCATCGTCTTCGACTTGCGGGCAACAAGCAGCATCAGCAATGCCGCATCAGGCAACCACACCGGAACGCGCGTGGGAGACTACCAGACTACGTTCGCCGCGCCGGCAGGAAAACCAGGATAGGGAGTAAGGACAAGGAAGATGGTTCAGGAACAGATCACCGACGCCAAGAGCCGCATGCACAAGGCGGTGGAAGCGCTGAAGACAGAGCTGTCGACTGTCCGCGGCGGCCGCGCCAGCACCGGCCTCGTCGACCACCTCAAGGTCGATTATTACGGAACGCCGACCGCCCTCAACCAGATCGCCACGATCGCTGCGCCAGACGCGCGGCTCATCGTGATCACGCCCTATGACCGCGGCGGTATGAGCGCCATTGAAAAGGCCATCCTGAAGTCGGACCTGGGGTTGACGCCGTCGAACGACGGCACGGTCATCCGCCTCAGCATTCCGGCCCTCACGGAGGACCGGCGCAAGGAACTCGCCAAGCACGTCCGCAAGCGCGTCGAGGACGCCCGCGTGGCGGTCCGCAACGTGCGCCGCGATATCCACGAGCACATCCGCAAGATCGAGCACGACCACCAGATCTCGCAGGATGACCTGCACCGCTCCGAGACGGAGTTGCAGAAGCTCACCGATGAGCAGATCAAGGAGATCGATAGAATCGGCGAGGAGAAGGAGAAGGAACTCCTGGCCGTCTAGTCACTGACCGCACACCGATTTGACGCCGGGAAACGTTCTATACTACTGAAGATGTCTCCAGCGCTACGCCTTCGACCCAGCCCGCCACCGCCTCCACCGCCCACGGTGCCGCTCTTGCGCGTCCCCAGGCACGTGGCCATCATCATGGACGGCAACGGTCGCTGGGCGCGCAGCCGCGGCAAGCCCCGGCTGGCGGGGCACCGCGCCGGGACCGAGAACATCCGCCGCGTCATCCAGCGATTCGCCGACTACGGCGTCGAATACCTCACTTTGTACGCCTTCTCCACCGAGAATTGGGAGCGGCCACCCTACGAGGTGCGGGGGCTAATGCGCCTGCTCTCTTACTTCCTGAAGCGCGAGACAAATGAACTCCACAAAGAAGGCATCCGGCTGGTCCACATCGGGGACCTCTCTCCGCTCAGCCCTCGCCTGCAGCAGCAGATACGCGACGCCATCGAGCTGACCCGGGATAACACTCGCATGACCCTGGCCATTGCTTTCAATTACGGCGGACGGGCCGAGATCGTGGAAGCTGTGCGCCGGATCACGGCAGACGGCATCTCGGTAGACCAGATCACCGAAGAGCTCATCGCCAAATACATGAACACCGCCTCCCTGCCCGACCCGGACCTCGTGATCCGCACAGCCGGCGAGATGCGCCTGTCCAACTTCCTGCTCTGGCAGAGCGCATACGCCGAGTTCTGCTCCGTGTCCGCCTGCTGGCCCGATTTCGATGCGCCGCATATTGACGATTGCCTCCTGGCGTACAGCCGGCGCCGCCGCCGCTTCGGCGGCCTCTTGCCGGATGAGATGGACGACGCGCCGGCGCGCAACGGCCACCACCCTAACGGCCGCAGCGACCAGCCCGCGCACGAGAACGGCCACAACGGGCACTCCGCCTAGGGCGGACGGATGCTGGCCCAGCGCGTAATCACCGCCGCTGTCGGCATACCCATCATTATCGGCCTCATCCTCCTGGGTGGCCTCGCCTACGCCGTCGTCGCCGGCGCCATCCTCGCCATCGCCGCCCTCGAGTATTCCGCCGCCACCAACCCGTCCCATTCCTCAGCGCCCGAGCCACGGACGGCGGGCCTCCGCACCCTCCTGGGTCAATCCCTCACGGCACTCCTCGCGGCCGCAACTGCAGGCGCCCTGGCCATCTCCGCCCGCGAGGGACTAGATGAGCTGACGGGGGTAATGGCCGTTGGCATCGTCGTGCTCTTCGTCCCGCTCGTGCTCCGCGGCGATCCCGAGCAAGGTCTCCGCGACTTCGTATGGGCCATACCGGGCATCGCTTACGTCGGCTTTCTCGGTGCCCACCTGGTCCTCCTGCGCGAGCTCGACGACAACGGGGAGTGGGTGTTCCTGGTGATCCTGGGCACGTGGTCCACGGACACCTTCTCCTACTTCGCCGGGCGTGCGTTTGGGCGCCACCATCCCGTGCCGGCCATCAGCCCTGGCAAGACAACCGAGGGGTTCATCGCCGGGTACGCGGGCGGCTTCGCCAGCATCGTGGCGCTGGACCTCGTGTTCGACCTGCCGATGAGCACCACGGAAGCGGCTGCGCTGGGCCTGCTATTCCCCGCCGCGGCCATGATCGGCGACCTCGCCGAATCGCTGATCAAAAGGGGCAGTCACGTCAAGGACACAAGCGATCTAGTGCCCGGGCACGGGGGTTTCCTGGACCGCCTGGACTCCATCCTCTTCACAGCCCCGCTGGTATACTACTTCGTGATATGGGCAGTGAAGTGAGCCCGTCACCACCCAGCGCCTACACCCGCTCCAAACTGAAAACTCGAAACTCGCAACCCGCCCGCCGCTCCAATTTCCAGTTTCCCGTCACGGGTTCCATCCCCCCATGATCGGTCTGGCCATTCTCGGTTCCACCGGGTCCATCGGGCGCCAGACGCTCGAAGTCGTGCGCTCGCTGCCGGACCGGTTCGACGTCGTCGCGCTGGCTGCAGGCACGAACGTAACCCTGCTCGAAGAACAGGCCCGCGAGTTCCGGCCGAAGCTCCTCTGCGTCGGGCGAGAATCCGACTACCTGGTGGAGCGCATGCACGGCGGCGCCATCCAGGGCCAGTGGGCGGACATGGAAGAGATGGCGGCCCATCCCGCCGTGGATGTGGTCGTGGTCGCCACCGTGGGGGCGGCCGGCCTCGGGCCCACGCTGGCCGCCATACGCGCCGGCAAGGCAGTCGCCATCGCCAACAAGGAAGTCCTCGTGATGGCCGGTCACATCATCACAACGGAGGCCAAGCGCTACGGCGCCGAGCTGCGCCCGATCGACTCCGAGCACTCCGCCATCTGGCAGTGCCTCTGGGGCGAAGACCGCGATTCCGTCGAGCGCATCGTTCTCACGGCCTCCGGCGGCCCTTTCCGGGACAAGCCCCTGCACGAGCTGGGCCGCGTCACGGCGGAGGAGGCCCTGCGCCACCCGAACTGGCAGATGGGGCAGAAGATCACCGTAGACAGCGCCACCCTTCTTAACAAGGGCCTCGAATGTATCGAGGCGCGGTGGCTGTTCGATATCCCCCTTGAGCGCGTCGACGTGCTCCTGCACCGCGAGAGCATCGTTCATTCGCTGGTCGAATTCCGCGACGGGTCGCTGAAGGCGCAACTTGGAGCGCCCGACATGCGTCTACCCATACAGTGCGCCCTGACTTACCCGGACCGTCTGCCCGGGGCGTCCGTGCCCAGGCTGGACTTGAAAAGGATTGGATCGTTGACTTTCGGAGTGCCCGACCACAAGCAGTACCCGTGCCTTGCGCTGGCGCTAGGCGCGGGCTCCAGGGGCGGCACTTACCCGGCCGTGCTCGCCGCGGCCGATGAGGTCGCGGTGCAGAACTTCCTGGCTGGACACATCGGCTTCCTGGATATCGCCCACGCCATTGATGATGCCCTGAACACCCACCACGGACTCGCCCAGCCGGTGCTGGACGAGGTGCTGCAGGCGGACACCTGGGCGCGGGGTTTCACGGAGGACTGGGTGAAGGCCAAGGCCTGACGCCGGGTTAGCAGTCCACGGGCTCCCCCGCGGTCGTATACAATGGAAAGGATGACGCATGCACCCGATCGAAACTGGAAACTCGCAACTCGGGCCACCTTCCAGTTTCTAGTTTCCCGATAACGCACTTCTGATGGACACCATTCTCTACTCCGTGCTCCCGTTCGTCGGCA
>DASSZB010000148.1:0-2066 GCA_035702935.1 Dehalococcoidia bacterium | reverse complement strand
TCTCACGGGCACGCAGCTCGGAAATTACGGCCGCGACCTCGGGTGGACCGAGCAGGGGCCGCGGCGGCTGCTGGAGGCTCTCCTAGAGCGGACCTCCGTCCCGCGCATCCGGCTCTCCTCCCTGCAGGCGCAGGATATCCGCCAAGGTCTTCTGGATCTATGGCGGGATAAGCGACTATGTCCACACTTCCATCTGCCGCTGCAAAGCGGGTCTGACCGCGTGCTGGCGGCCATGCGCCGCCGCTACACCGCCGCGCAATTCCTGGACGCCGTGGCGGCCATCAGGGCAGCGGTACCCGCCGTGGCCATCACCACGGATGTGATCGCCGGCTTCCCCGGCGAGACGGAAGCAGAATTCGAGGCTACGCTCGACCTCTGCCGGGAGGCTGGGTTCGCCGCCATGCACTGCTTCCCTTACTCCAGGCGCCCCCAAACAGGGGCTGTGAAGATGGCTGGCCACCTGCCGCCGGACGCGCGCAGGCAACGCCTTGAGCGGCTGCTCGATATCGCGCGCCAATCATCTGAAGATTTTCGCGAGGCGCACCAAGGCACGAGCGCGGAGGTGCTCTGGGAACATGAGAGCGACGGTCTCTGGCAGGGATTGACCGGCAACTACATCCGTGCTTACACTGCCGCCAACGAAGACCTCACGAACCGGCTTCTCCCAACCCGCCTACAGGGTCTCGAAGCCGAAGGTATGCGGGGAACCCTGACCTTGACCGAAACCGCCAGCGTATGAGCAACGACGCCAACCGAACCCTGATCGTCCTGGTGGCCGCCCTCTGGATCGTCGCCATGGCTGTCCTCATTTTTTTCACCTGGACCGCGGACGCGGATATCATCGACGGCATCGGTGATTTCCAGGAGTACCTCGCCGACCACAACGACGATGCCGGCAAGCTGATCGTCACCCTGGGTGCCCTCGTTGCCGCCGTCCTGGCGCTCATCGTAATCATCATCGAGGTGGCGCCAGAAGACGAGGAGCGCGAGCTGCGCGTGGAACAGGCCGGCGCTACGACGATCGTGCCCGCAGGGGCCCTGCGTCAGCGCCTCGAAGAAGCCGTTACAGCCATCCCCCAGATAACTGCTGCTAAGGCAAGGGTCTCGACCAGGGATAAGGGCATCGCCACGGCCCTTGACATCACGCTGCTGCCGAGCGCCAACGTTGCCGCCGTCACCCAGGAAGCCGCCCGCGTAGTGATCGACACGGTCCAGACCGACCTCGGCCTGCCCGTGGTGGGTGTGCCCACCGTGAAGATAGCATTCGCCCCTGCCGGCACAGTTGAGGCCGCCCCCGCGCCGGCTCCTGCCGCGCCGCCTGTGCCACCCGAACAGCCGGCCGATGCGCCCGCCCCGGAGGATCGCGTGGAGGAATGGTTCGGGTCGTCGCCCCCGCCGGAGGAGCCTCCGCTTCCCGTGGGAGAACAACCGACGCCTCCGGAAGAGAACTCGACGGCCCAGCAGGCGCCACCAGACCCGGAGTCGCCTTCGGGCGGCGAGCCGCGGGACCCGCAGCCGTAGAACGTGACACAAGGGCTCGTCCGAGCGCGCCCTCCGCTGTTATCGTATTAACGGCATGCCTGAATCGGTCTCCCTTGAATCGCTGAAGCCTGTCCTCGAGAGCCTCCTTTTCGTCGCCGGCAAGCCTGTGGAGGTCGGTCTGCTCTCCCGCATCACCGGCCACAGCGCGGAGGTGGTGAGCCTGATCGTGGACGAGATCGCCGCCGAATGGAAAGAGCGGGGCGTCCGCGTACAGCGCAGCGGCACCGCTGTGCAAATGGCCACGGCGCCGGAGGCCACGCCCTACGTCCAGGCGTTCCTCGGCGTGGACGAAGACTCCCGCCTGACGCATGCCCCGCTCGTCGTGCTCACGATCATCGCCTACAGGCAGCCGATCACGCGTCCGGCCATCGAGAAGATCCTCGGGAAGAGCTGCGACTACAGCGTGGAGGTCCTGAAGCTGCGCGACCTGATCACGGAGGTGGGTCGCTCCAACGGCCCGGGGCGCCCCTATCTCTACGGGACGACGTTCCGCTTCCTGGAGCACTTCGGCCTCGAGAAGCCGG
>DASSZB010000225.1:0-5477 GCA_035702935.1 Dehalococcoidia bacterium | reverse complement strand
CTCGGCACGCGCACTCCCGGGTGGGCGCCCGGCCGTGCGCTCGGCTTCCGCCGAAGCATGGGAGCGCGACAGGAACCAGCTCATTCGCGCTTCTCCCCGAGACATCTCTCCTCCCGCTGTCTCCGCCTGCTGCAGTTCATCCGCGCCGACAGTATGCCGCGCGGCGCGGCGCGATTCGGTGAACAGAGGGTGAACGAAAGTGAACAATCGGTGAATAAAGTGAAGGTCCGGTTAAGGACGGCGATCCCAGGTTAGTCCCGCCACACCTGAGCTATCGAAGGACGGAGCGGATGCCGATTGGTACCGACAGATCCGCTGTCTAGAACCCAAGCGCCCGCTTTGCCCGCTCTTTGTCGCGGGCCGGAACCCAGACCTCGTAACTGTAGGGCGACCCAACAACCCCAGCCCAACGGATATCCCCTGCGTTGATCACGTGGGCTTGTATCCCTGCTGTGCGAAGGGCTGCGACCCATGTTTCTACTTCAGCCTCGCCGGACGCCGCTCCGATCATGATCATCTCTGTCTGCCCGGATTTGCGCTTTCGGATCCCGGCCAGCCACAGCACCGGCACAATCGCGAGGATACAGCCAAGCAGCAGCACCCACCAGATCATAACCCCGTCCACTCGCGTACGGACGGCACGCCCGCCAGCCCCTCCGCGGTCATCACCCCCCGCATGATCGCGCGCTCCACCGCCCGCGCCGCCAGCGCGCCCAGTTGCAGCACGTCCGTCGGCGTCTCGTTCCGGCAAGTGGCCAGTGCGAAGATCGTGTCTCCGTCCACCGGCGTGTGCGCCGGCCGAATGGCCCGGGTTAGTCCTGTCTGAGCGATCACAGCCAGCCGGTAGGCATCCTCCTTTGTCAGCACGGCGTCCGTGGCCACCACGCCTATCGTGCTATTCGGTTCTTGCGACGGTTCCGAGAACGGTGACAGTGGCGGCCGCGACCGCAGCGCTTCAAGGGTGTCCGCGAAAGTCCCCGGTTCCTCACCGCGCGGCCCGGCGACCACCCGACCGCTCTCCGGGTCCACGATCTCCCCGAAGCTGTTCACGGCTACGATGGCCCCGACTGTGATCCCGGACGCCGTCTTCTCCGCCGCAGTCCCGATCCCGCCCTTCAGCGACCGGGGAACCTCCGGCCCCAGAGCCTTCGCCACCGTTGCGCCCGCGCCTGCGCCCACGCTGCCTTCGGCCACCGCGCCGCCGGCTGCCGCTTCGCAGGCGGCATAGCCCGCTTCGGCGTCCGGGCGTATATCGCTCCGTCCGAGTGGCAGGTCGAAAAGCACCGCCGCCGCCACGATGGGAACGACGCCAGACCTGACCGGATAACCGTGGCCATGTTCTTCCAGCCAGCGCATCACCCCCGTGGCCGCGTCCAGGCCGTATGCGCTGCCCCCGGTCAGCAGCACGGCGTGTATCTGTTGCACCAGGTTTCCCGGCCGCAGAAGGTCTGTTTCGCGTGTGCCGGGGGCTCCTCCACGCACGTCCACCGATGCGACGGCCCCATTGGGGCAGAGGACAGCGGTACAGCCGGTTGGTCCTTCACTAGCCGTCCAGTGGCCCACCGTAATCCCGGGTATTGCCGTTATCGAGTCCAGATTTGGCATGCTCTACCTGCTTGCTCTGATTCCAGCGCCCAATATACGCGGGCGCGGGGGTGGGCGGAACCGGCACCGCCGCGGCTCCGTTCTATAATAGGGGTAGGTGGAGGCGGGTACGGAATGGACAGGATGACAGGGAACTGAAAGAGGACGGGTTGGGAATTCCGGGTTTTCAGGCAATTGGACGACTGGTCTCCAGGAGCAGCCCGTGGCGCCGTGCCCTGATGGCGACGGGCGTCCTTACTTTCGTGGGTGGTGTAGTGCTCCTTGGCGTCGGTATAGCCGGTTTGGGCGGTTCCTCGGGCGAGCCGCCGGAAGGCCCTGCGGTCATCGACATAACGCCGTCACCGAGCCCGGAGGAGACACCGCCGCCCAGTGCCACCCCCATCCAGCCACCGCTGGGCGATCAGCCGTATCGAATCGTCATCTCCAAGCTGGGAGTAGATGCCCCTGTCAAAACGTACGGGCTCGATGCCAACGCCGTTCCAGAGGTGCCGACAGGAGCTGATGCACCGGGTGTCGTCGCCTGGTATAACTTCTCGGCGCAGCCAGGGGTAGGCAGCAATGCCGTCTACGCCGGCCACGTCACCTGGAACGGCCCGGCTGTCTTCTTCGAGCTGACGGCTATGGCGCCGGGGGACGAAATCAGGCTTGTGGGAGCAGATGGGACGGCATTGGTGTACACGGTCAGCGAAGTCTTCTCGGTTGACCCTACTGACCCGGAATCGCTTTCTGTCATGCACGCCACACAGGAAGACATCATTACAATCATCACCTGCGACGGCGCGTTCACCGACACGAACGACCCTGTGTACGGGGGAGAGTACTCCTCCCGCCTCGTCGTCAAGGCCCAGCGCTCAACCGCAGCCGCGGCGCTCAACTCGCCCTGAGGCGGCTACGGCTCGTTCAGTATCGCCCTATCAGTAGAGTCCCTTTAGATTAGAAATCAGCAACCTCCTACGCGTGCCGCGCGTTATCGATTACAGGGTATGCACGAAGACTATCGCTACGAATACACTGGAAAGAGACGCTTCTTCTTCATCACGGGCGCGGCGTTCGTGCTCGTCGGGCTGTGCCTGGTGGGCCTGGCCGCCTACGCCATCTTACTCCGGCCCGGCGCCGACGACAGTTGGATGTATGTTATCCCGGGCAGGGATGACGATTCGCCTGCGTTCGACGTCGCTGCCCCTCCAGGAGCCGTCCTCGCCGGGAAAAAGTACAGCCTGGTAATCGAGAAGCTGGGAATAGAGGCGCCCGTCGGTGTCTTCGGGCTGGATGCCAACGCCGTCCCGGAAGTCCCGTTCGATGCCGGTACGGTGGCGTGGTATAACTTCTCCGCCGAGCCCGGCGCCGGCGGCAACGCCGTCTTTGCAGGGCACCGCACCTGGCGCGGCGACGCGGTCTTCCGCCACCTGGACGACCTCCAGGCCGGCGACCGCGTCATCCTCAGGGGCGAGGGCGGCACCCAACTCGTATACCAGGTCTTCCACAACGAGCTCATTGATCCAACCAACGCCACCGCTTCCAGCTGGATGCTCCCCACTGATTTCGAGGTCATCACGCTGATCACCTGCGGCGGCGACTATCGCAAAACCAACGACCCAATCTTCGGGGCCGAGTACGACAAACGCCAGGTCGTGCGTGCCGCGCTGGTCCGCGACGATGGCAGCACAACAGCCGGCGGCTAAGCGCTCTCAATGGGTTATTGCCTCCATCACGGTAATTTGCGCCGCGGCGCGCTAACTACCGGGCACCTTCGCGCGTCTTTAATTTACGGAACATTGCCGCATTCTCCACCAAGCGCGCGTGAAGACAATCCTTAAGCTGCCATTTCTGATCCTCACCCTGCCGTTCAGGGCAGGGGGAGATAACACGCCCGCCGGCGAGCGGCGTCCGCGCCGTCTCCGCCGGCTCATGGTCATCACGGGGTCCATCGGACTCATCGCTGGCCTTCTCGTGCTTGGATACGGCGCTTACCAGATGATGACCGGCGACTCCGAGCACAAGCCCGGGTCGGGAATCACCACGCTCAATTTCGGCGACGTCACCGGCGGCGTCTATGACCGCCCCGTGGTTACCTCCGCGCCCACGCCTTCACCGGCGCCGCCGCTTGCCGCCGCCCCTCCACCGCCACCTCCGCTGCGGGACGCGCCGTATAGGATACGGATGCCGAAGGTCGGCATTGACGCCCAGGTGGTCACCTACGGCCTCGATGCTAAGAGCGTGCCGGAAGTGCCAACGAACGGCGCTGAAGTAGCCTGGTACAACTTCGCGGCGCGGCCCGGGACGGGAAGCAACGCCGTCTTTGCCGGCCACGTGACCTGGAATGGACACGCCGTCTTCTGGAACCTCGACAAGATGGCGCCCGGGGATGACATCTACCTTGAGGGAACAGACGGCACCAAGGTCTCGTACAAGGTATCTGACGTCTTCCTGGTGGACGCCAACGACCCCAACGCCCTCTCTGTGATGGACCCCACTGCGTCAGACACCATGACTGTCATCACCTGTGGCGGAGACTTCTTCTACGTGGGCGGTATCGCGCAGTACGACTACACACACCGCCTCATCGTCCGCGCTGCGCTTACAGGCATCCAGCCCGGTTCCGGCGGCGTAGCAGCGGGCGGATAAGGCCCTGTTACACTTCTGCAACGCCTGCGTCCGTGCGCCGTAGCCCGCTGTAACCCGCCCGAAGATAGTCTTTAGCCCAGGCGAGCCAGAAAGGTTTTGAGAATGGGCATACTGACGAAACTGTTCGGCGGCAAAGAGATGGACGATATCGAGACCCCTCCTTGCCCCCACACCTCACTCTCACAGCGTTGGGACAACCCCGAAGATATGGGAAACCGCGAGCTCGCCACGTATGAGTGCAGCTCCTGCGGCCGGCTGTTCACCTTCGACGAAATTCGCAGCGTGCTGGAACCCGGCGGCGAACTGGAGCCCGCGGGCAACGCACCTTCCCGCAGCGATTAACGCGGCCAGAACCCCCCTGGCCCCTTCCTGAAGCGAAAGCGGGGCGGTACTCACCGCCCCGCTTTCATTTCCTTCCTGTCCGCTACCAGTCGTAATGCTCGCGCTGAAGCGCGACGGACATGCCCATCCCCGCGCCCATGCACAGCGTGACGAGCCCCCACTCGGCGTCCCGGCGGTTCATCTCGTAGGCAATCGTGCCTATGAGCCGCGTGCCGCTGGCGCCCAGCGGGTGCCCGATGGCCACAGCACCGCCGTTTGGATTCACCTTGTCCCAGTCCCAACCGAGCTCCTGGCCGCAGGCCAGCACCTGGCAGGCGAACGCCTCGTTAATCTCGATTACGTCAAAGTCGTCCAGGCTCATTCCCGTCCGCTTCAGGAGCTTCTGCGTCGCGGGGACCGGGCCGATGCCCATGATCGTCGGGTCAACACCAACCGACGCCGCGTGTCTGATCGTCGCCAGGGGCTTTAGTCCCTTCTGGCGCGCTATCTCCTTGTCCATGATCAGGCAGATCGTCGCCCCGTCCGTCCTCGGGCTGGCGTTGCCAGCCGTAACCTGTCCTTCCGCCGTGTAGGCCGGCTTCAGCGTCGCCAGTTTTTCCAGGCTGGTGTCCGCCCGCGGGTTCTGGTCCCGGTCGATAGTCACGCTGGAACCGTCCGAGTAGTTGATCGTCACGGGCAAGATCTCGTCCGCGAGCAAACCCTCGTTCTGGGCGCGGATCGCCTTGCGGTGGCTATCGAAGGCGAAGTGGTCGGCGTCCTGCCGCGTAATCCCGCGCTGGGCGGCCAGCTTCTCGGCCGTTTGCCCCATGTCCATGATCCAGGGCTCCGTCACCTGGTACCAGCGCTTCGCCCATTGCGGCTTCTTGTTCTCGTCCGGCCACTGGCCCAGGAACTCGCGGGCCATC
>DASSZB010000393.1:0-2063 GCA_035702935.1 Dehalococcoidia bacterium | reverse complement strand
GCTTCGGCTCCGGCCACAGCAGCAGAAGATCATCCGCCTCGTCGTCACAATGGACGGCCGGCTTGACACGCCCCGGGGGGTGGCCCGCTTCGCGATCGTGGAAAAGGAATACTCGCAGTGGCTGAACAAGGCCACACGGTTCAAGACAGACAACGACTTCTTCGACGCCGTGATTGACCGCTCCCTGCGGGACCTGCGTATGCTCTGGAACCATGAGCAACTGGAAGGCGGTTATCTCGCCGCGGGCACCCCCTGGTTCGACACGCTCTTCGGCCGCGACACGGCGATTGTGGGGCTCCAGACCCTGTGGCTGAAGCCGGACCTTGCCCGGCAGTGTCTGGGAGCCCTCGCACGGCACCAGGGCAAGAAGTTCGACCCCTGGCGGGACGAAGAGCCGGGGAAGATACTGCACGAGCTGCGCATCGGCGAGATGACGAGCGCAGGCGAGCTCCCGTTCTCTCCATACTATGGGAGCATCGACTCCACGCCCCTCTTTCTGCTCCTGGCCGGCGAATACTTCCAGTGGACCGGCGACCTGGAGATGATGAGGTACCTGGAGGCCAATCTGCGTGCCGCGCTGCACTGGATCGACACCTATGGCGATATCGACGGTGACGGCTATGTCGAGTACGAGAAGCGCTCGGCGCGGGGTCTTGTCAACCAGGGCTGGAAAGACTCTGGCGATTCCATCGTCGGCGTCGGCGGCGAACTGCTCAAGGCGCCGATCGCGCTCGCCGAGGTCCAGGCATACGTCTACGCCGCGCTAAAACGGCTGGCGCCTGTCTTTGACGCCCTCGGTGATGTCGAGACCGCCGGCGCGCTCCTCGAAAGGTCAGAATCCCTGCGAGAGCGTTTCGTCCGCGATTTCTGGCTGGAGGAGGGTTTCTTCGCACTGGCGCTGGACGGTGAGAAACGGCCCGCCGCATCCGTGACGTCAAACGCCGGCCACGCCCTGTGGTGCGGCATCGCGAACGCCGATCAGGCCCGGACACTCGTCGGAAGGATGCTCCAGAAAGACATGTTCTCCGGCTGGGGAATCCGCACGCTGAGCGCCGAGTCGCCGCGCTACAACCCGCAGGGATACCACCTGGGCACCGTCTGGCCGCACGACAATTCCATCATCGCCATGGGGTTCAAGCGGTACGGTTTCGAAGCGGAGTTGAATCAGCTGGCAACCGGGCTCTTCGATGCCGCCCGCGCATTTCAGTACTACAGGCTGCCGGAACTCTTCGGAGGCACAGCTCGATCGGCACACTATGTCCCGGTGCCGTATCCCGTCGCCTGCCGCCCCCAGGCGTGGGCCGCCGGCGCCTTCCCGCTCATCACACAGGCCATCCTGGGCCTCTGCCCGAACGCCCCCGGGCGAAAGTTACACATCGTCAGCCCCAATTTACCCGGATGGCTGCAGGCCGTCGCGCTCTACGGGCTCCGCGTGGGCGAGGCCGAGGTTGACCTCTTTTTCGAACGGAGGGGGACTGAAGTAGCCGCCGAAGTCATCGGAGTCCGTGGCGATATCGACGTGCAGTTCGCCGACGAGTGGCCCGTCTGACCGGGCCTATTGACCGAGCCGCCGGCCGCCACGACACTGGGCGCATGAACACTGAAGCGAAACCCCTGCTTGATCAGGTCGCCGTGGTCACCGGCGCCAGCCGCGGCATCGGCCGCCAGATCGCGCTCGACTTTGCCCGCGCCGGAGCTGACATAGTCGTCACCGCGCGGACGTCCGATAACGCGCCCGCCAGGATCCCCGGAACCATCGAGGGCACTGCCCGCGAAGTCCAGGAGCTCGGCCGGCGGGCCCTGCCCATCGTCTGTGACGTCACCAGCGAAGAGCAGATCCGCGCCATGGCGGAGCAGACGCTCAAGGAGTTCGGGCGCTGCGACATCCTTGTCAACAACGCGGGAATCAGCTCGCCGGCGCCCTTCCACGAGACTCCGCTCAAGCGCTGGGACCTGGTGATGAACGTCAACCTCCGCGGACCCGCCATGTGTATGCAGGCATTCCTTCCGCACATGATGGAACGCAAGTCCGGCCGCATCGTCAACATCTCGTCGATGCTGGC
>DASSZB010000101.1:0-17155 GCA_035702935.1 Dehalococcoidia bacterium | reverse complement strand
AACGAAGGCGGCGCTCCTGACGTTCTCGCGGATACGACGTTTGTTCTCAACGCTCCGAATGATTGCGTTTTCACCCCTGTGTCACCCCGGACCGTCCCGAACAAGAAGCTGCTTCTTGGGCTTAACGGTGACGTAACCCCGTTCTGGTCGGTGACCTGTTCTGCGGCTGGCGCCCATACGTTTGACGTCGATGTCTCCGCCGCCATTGCATCGCCGGGGCTGATAGACCCGGACCTGACAAACAACGCGGGCTCGGGCAGCGTTGTTGTAGCGATCGCTCCGTAAGCAGCCTCGCGTAAACCACTTTTATTCCCCCTCCCCGGGGAATCTTTCGTGATCCCCTGCCCTGAAATGCAAGGTTGACGCTTCCGAGGTGTTGTCACCAGTGGATGACCTCGCGCGCACTCGAGAGGAGGACCACTTTGGTGACGATGCCTGAGAGCAGGGTTGATAGCGGCATCAAGTGTCGCGTCCTGGTCGTTGCTCCGGACAGGGAGGAAGGCCTGAAGATGAAGCAGTGCTTGAGCGCAGCCGGCGCGTTCGAGGATGTGATCATCAGCGATGAGGCGACTGCGCGAACGAGTGTCAGCTTCCTGAGGCCGGGCCTGATCCTGGTGGCGATTCCGGGGGACGAGCGCCGGGGCCTGCTGATGCTGAACCGCCTGCGGCATGTCAACGAGGCTCCGATAGTGCTCTGCTCGGAAAGCGGCGCGGGCGAGGACATGGTACGCGCCCTGGAAAGCGGGGCCGATGAGTACCTGGTGATCCCGCTGCAACCGGCGGAGCTGGCTGCCCGGCTGCGGGCGGTCCTCCGGCGGTGCCGTAGCTGGTCCGCACCGCAAGATGAGAGTGTCCTTCGTGCGGGTGAGCTGGAGATCCGGCTCAAGGAGCGGCGAGTCTTCAGGCGCGGGCGTCCGGTTGACCTGACCCGGATCGAGTTTCGGCTGCTGCTGGCACTGGTGCGGAGGCAGGGGCAACTGGTGAGCCACGCTCAACTGCTGGAGGAGGTGTGGGGCCCTCAGTACACGGACTGCCAACACTACGTGCGCCTGTACGTGCGATACCTCCGGGTCAAGATAGAGGATGACCCGCACGCGCCGAGGTCGCTCATCTCGGAGTGGGGGATGGGTTACCGGTTTGAGCCGGGCAGGGGCTCCACGGCCGGCCGGAGGGACTTTGTGGTGGGCGGTGCAGGGCTTGAACCTGCGACCTCTTGCGTGTGAAGCAAGCGCTCTACCGCTGAGCTAACCGCCCACGCAGGCATACTGGATTGTATCGCCGCCGGACGAGGCCCGGCAAGGCGACGCCCCGCCGATTGGCTCGTGATGATGCTGCGGACAACCGAACGCCCCGGCTGCGGCGGGCCGGGGCGTCCCGTTAAGGGAGGGCGGTTTCAGGTGGCCAGTGCGGCAGCCTTCCACCATTGTCACTGTATTCTGCTATCAGAGGGCAATCATCGGAAGAAATACCCATTCTGCCTGTTGGTTTGGCCTTAGCTGAACCAGTTGCGCCGTCCGGCCAGTATCTGCTGCCACTGGGCCTCCGGAAACTTCTCCCGGGCGTAGCCGCGGGGGCCGCTCTGCGAGCCGAGGAGGACCCGGACGGCGAACCGGACAGGGGCCTTGACCACCACACTGAGCAGCGTTCCCGCGATTTGTCCCCCGAGGTGGGCAACGAATCCGGCCGTCTGTCCCTTCGCCAGTGTTCCCTGCTGTATCGCCATGACACTCACCTCCTTGCGTGTGTCTATGGCGAAAGGGTACTGGTGGTGGGGAAAGGCCGGCATCGGAACGAATACCCAAAAGTGCGCGGGGACGTCCGGGCGCAGTGATACGCAGGAATACCCATTGCGCTCGCCGACGCGCCGATTCCCGGCTCAGCGCTCAGGGTCTGTGCTTCGGCTGCTCGGTTTTGACCTCGCCGTCCTTCCAGAACCAGACCCTGATTGGTTCATCGATTGTGAGCGGAGCGGGACCGATGATGGGAACGCCCGGCTCAGGGGTGTGGATGATGACGGTTACCTGCTGGTCGCTCCAGAGGACTGTGACTTCGACGTGCTGATCCGTTGGCTCTTGAACAGGGGCCTGGGGATGGTGGGGTCCGGGATGACAGATCCAGTATGTGTCTATAGGCACGCCAAGTTCGTCAGCCTTGTTGATGGCGCCAATGAAACCGGCGCGGAGGATTTGCTCGATGGCGTGCACACCGGCCTGGGCACCTGGCCACCAATGGTCTCCAAACCAGTCCTCGTCGAGATGCCGGCGCTCATCGGGACCGATGGTCATGTCCTGCCCATCCGACATGATGTCCAGGAGCGGGTCCCCAGCCTGTAGCCGGGCGAGTGTGTGGGCGCGCGCCGCCTGGTTGCCGAGCACTTGGTCGAGGTTCTTCAGGATGGATCCCTTGGCTGCCGTTTGCGGCATATCGGGCATGGCATTTCCCCCTTTCGGTTGATGGGCAGCTAATTCTGGCCGAATGTAGACGCGGGGTTCGCCGCGGTGTCCTGATCAGCGGGCGAGCGCCGGATCTGCGCGCCAGCAGAGGCGAGCCCGTGCTCAAAAGCGAAGGCAGTGGCGCCAGAGCGGTTTTCTACGCCGACCTTGGCGAAGATGTTGCTCATGTGGCGAGCCACAGTCTTCACACTCAACACGTATTCGTCGGCGATCTGCTGGTTGCTGCGGCCCTTTGCGACAAGGCGAAGCACCTCTACTTCGCGCTCGCTGAGACGGGCAGGGTATGTCTCTCTCCTTGGAGACGCGGCCGGGACCGTGGCGTCGAGTTCTGCCGCCAAAGTCCCGGCGCGGAGAACGAACGGATCCATGCCAAGAGCTTGAAAGGTGGCGCTGGCCTCCGAGACCATCGCCGCAGCGCGCGCTCTGTCCCCTGCATGTCCGCGAGCAGCAAGCATCCCGGCCCAGTCCAGCCTGGTCCGCGCACCTTCGGGCAGGGCGCCGCAGCGGGTCGAAATCTCAATGGCTGCCTGGAAACGGCTCTCAGCTTCGTCCCAGCGGCGACCATGGGCCGCCGCCTGGGCCGTGAGACGCCGTACAAGGAACGGCCAGGCGGTGGTAAACGCGATGCCGGCGTCAAGGGCGGAGATCATCGTGCGCTCCCAACGGTCGAAAGGGGCATCGGCATGCATCGCGATGCCCAGTTCGAGGGCCGCACCGAGCCCGGCCAACGCCGTAGCATCGGCCTGGCCACGGCCCATGATCCTGGCCAGCCTTCCCTGCACCTCCTCGGCATCAGAACCGGATTGGCCGGAGAGCAACGCAACGAGCTGGCGATAAAGCCAGACCACGTTGTGAATGGCCTTCCCAGGTTGCTCGAACAGCTTCCCGGGTGTCACCAACACATCGAGCGCGTCTTCAGCTTCGGCAAAGGCGCCGCGCATAGCCCTTGCATAGGCCAGCGTAGGCAAGAACTGGGCCGCTCCCCAGGGATAGTCTGACCGTACGGCAGCCACCAACGCCTCATATGCGTACTGCTCAGCGTCCCGGAAATTCCCACGGACGGCCGAAACTGACACCAGCGTGCCGAGAGTCAGGGAGAGTTCGGCCCAGTCGTGCGACCGCCGCATGACTTCTCTACCCTGTTGGGCGTCTTCAACTGCCTGGTCCAGCCTCCCGAGGAGAAGTTCGCCCATGGGGATTCGCGATAGAGACCAACCCTGGGCCCAAACATCTCCGACGTTACGAGCGCAACTGAGCGACTCTCGCCAATACTGGACAGATTCTTTGACACGCAAGAGCTGGAACTGAGAAAGAGCCAGCGAGGAATAGGCCTTAGTCTGCAGGCTATCATCGTGAAGCTGGAGCGCGATCGCGAGAGCCTGGAGGGCGAGTTCTTCCGCGCGGTCGGGACAGCGCCCCGTCCAGTAGACCTGGCTGAGCAGCGCCAGAGCCCGGGCCTGTAAAGCCGGGTGTTCCTCAGCGAGTTGCCCTGTGAGTTCCTCAAGTGGCTGAACGTCAGCCAACGAGCCGTAGGAGGCCGTGCCCTGGGTAATCTGACAGTTGGTACGATCCACGAGGGCGCGGGCGTGTCCAGCGATGTCGCCAACCGCAGCGTAAGCCTCAATCGCGCGTTCATAATGGTCGAGACAGGGGCCTCGATCGTGATCGCGGTAATAAGCCAGGCCAGCCGCGTAGTGGAGCGCGGCAAGGTCCTTCGTGGACAGGTCGACGAGCGTAGCCGCATTGACCGACGCTTCGAAATAGCGGGCGGCGTCGCGCCAGGCGTAGAGGCTGAGGGCGCGCTCGCCGGCGCCACGGCAGAACTCTACCACCTTTGCAGGGTCGGCGCGGTCGCCGCTGTTCAGCAGATGGTGGGCGATGACTTCGATCCGTTCGTCGATGGAATCGGCGTAGATTTCCTCCAGCGCAGTGGCTATCTGGTGGTGGAGACGCTGCCTGCGTGGGACGCTGGCCTCGGAGTAGAGAACGTGGCGCACGAGGGGGTGGGCAAAGCGGAAGTCCGGTCCCTCCGTCACGATGAAGCGCTGTCGGATGGCCTCCTCCAGCGCGTCCAGGAGCAGGTCCTCGTCGGCAGCCGCGATGCGCGCAAGCGTGTTGAAATCGAACACATCCCCGAGGAAGGCGCCGAGTGTGAGCACACGCCGGTGCTCCGCGGATAAAGACCGGAGACGGGCCGAGATGGCGTCTGTGACCTCGCCGGGCAGGCGCAGGTCAGCCGGCGCTAGCGTGGTCACCTCGTATCCGCCGCGGGAGATCACGAAGTTTGATTCCTTGAGGTAGGCGACGGCCTCCTGGATGAACAGGGGGTTGCCGCGCGTGGCTTCGTAGATGGTGCCGATTAACTGGTGAGACGGCCGCCTAAAGCCAATGACGCGGACCAGGGCGGCTACATCGTCTTCAGGAAGGCCAGGAAGCTCGGTGAGCGCGCACTCTTCTTCCCGCTGCAAACGGTCTACCAGGTGGCCAGCCCCGGGAGGCAACTCGCTGCCACGGAAAGCGCTGACGAGCAAGACTGGTGTGGGGCCCCTCTGCGACGCCTCCAGGACCGCCGACGACAGGTGGCCTAGGAGCTCAACGGTCGCATCGTCGGCCCAGTGCAGGTCGTCAATGATAAGGACGAGCGGTCTGTCCCTGGCGAGGCTCATTCCGAGGCTATAGATGGCCAGGAAGAGGGCTGCAGCGTCTCCGGCTGAGGGGAGGTCTCGGGAAGCGGGGACGGACTTACCGGCCAACCGCTCGATCACCGCACGGTCGCCAGCACTCAGCTCATCAAACCTGTCAGCAAACGAATCGAGACAGGTCTGAACGATTTCCACGAACGGCCGGTAGGAGATGGTGGAGCCTTCGTAACAACGGCCCACGAGCACTGTGGCCTTTTCTTCGAAGGCCGGGCGCATCTCGCGTAGAAGGCGGGTCTTCCCCATGCCCGCATCAGCCGAGAGCAGCAGGATGCGCGGCGAACCGGCGATGGCGTCAGCGAGAAGCGCTCTTATGCAGTCGATCTCGGGGCGGCGTCCAACGAAGGGTACGGATGCCCCCACAATGGGTCGCGACGGGTCAGAAGGCTGGCGATCCAGGTCGCACCTACCGGTCCGGGTGGAGTCAGAAACTTGGGCTAATAGTACACCGACAGCCAGATTAGTCAAGTGTTAGGCAGGATTGGGCGCCAGGTCCGAGCCCAGTCGTTGTCATGGAGGTGCACTTGGAGGGTCTTTGGAAGGAATTTGGTGGCAGGGGCGGGATTCGAACCCGCGACACAGGGCTTATGAAGCCCCTGCTCTGCCGCTGAGCTACCCTGCCGCCGGAATCGAGTGTATCAAGCGCTTCCGAGCAAGGGCAACGAAGCGGGCTCTAGAGCCACTCACGCCACTCCTGGGGCAACGTGGCTTCGAGCGATTCGTCCACCGGTACCTCGAGGGGGACGAGGACGCGGGCGACCATGCCCCAGTGGCCGATGCAGAAGCTGAGCTCGACTAACTCCCTGTCCGAGAGCCACCGCTTCATCTGGCGGGCGAGGTCCGAAGCGTCGGACGACATGGAAGCGAGAGCGTCCGTGTAGCGGATGAGAGCGCGGTCCAGCTCCGAAAACAGGGGGCTTTCGTCGAAGTCCTGGAGCGAACTGATCTCCTCCTCGGACAGGCCGACAGCCTTGGCGATGGGGATGTGATGGGCGAACTCGTACTCGCTGCCGCACTGCTGGGCGATGCGGAGGATAGCGATCTCGCGGAGACGGGGCGAGAGCGTGATGCCTCCGGGGGCGAGCAAGACCGTGCCCATGCGCATCCAGGCGCGCAGAAGCCGCGGGTTGTGAGCGACGGTCTTGAATACGTTGAGGACACCGGGGACAATGCCACCACCCTCAGACATCCGTTCGTAGAGGGCCCGCAGTTCTTCGTCCTCCGGCTCATCGACGAGGCGTACAACGGGCATCACTCACCCCCCTTTTCGACGATGCGATAGACGACGGATCCCTGGGCCAGCAGCTTGCCCTCAGCGTTCGTGACGTGGACGTCCGTGTAGATGATCTCCTTGCCCCGTTTGAGGATGCGGCCCTCGGCGAAGATGTCTTCGCCAATAGCACCGGAGAGGTAGTTTACGTTAACGCCGACGGTGGAGCCGAAGTACTTCGGCGTGGCGATCTCGGCGGTGGTCCAGGCAGCCATGGCGCCCGTGGTGTCGATGAGAGAGGCGATGGCGCCGCCGTGCACGGCGTCGCCCGCGGTGCTGATCTCCGTCCTGTAGGGGAGCCTGACGCGGGCACGGCCCTCGGAGGCTTCGACGAGCTCCATGCCCAGGTGCCTGGTGAAGGGCATGACCTCGATGACCTTCCGCATGCGTTCTATGTTCTTGCGGGAGCGTTCTTCGTCCATTGTGTCTCCAGTCGGTATCAGAGCGACGAGAATGGTCACGGCACGAGGGCGATGTGTATGGCCTGCTCATCGGGTTCGCCGCCGGAGAGCAGGCGGATGGCATGCTCGGCCTGTTCGAGTGGGAGTGTATGCGTATGCATCTTCTCTAGAGGGTACTTGCGTGATTCTATCAGGCGGACGGCCCGCTCGTAGTTGATGTGGTCGACGCCCAGGGCGCCGAGGAGAGTGAGCTCCTTGAGGACGATCTTGTCACTGAGGAAGTCCGGCACCGGATTGGTGAGACCCTTTGTCCCCGCCAGCACCACACGGCCTCCCCGGCGCGCGAGGTCGATGGCAAGGGTAACCGCGCTGGTGGCGTACGAAGTGACGTCGATAACGACATCTGCTCCGCGGCCGTTGGTGGCTTCGCGAACGGCTCGCCGAATGTCGTCCTGATCCACGGTGAGAGTGAGGCCGACGCCGAATTCGCGGGCGAGATCGAGCTTGGCGGCGTCGCGCGCGAGGCCGGTGATGATGATCTGGCCCGCACCCGCCTCATTCGCCGCCAGGACGCTGCCCAGGCCCCGCTGCCCGGGACCCAGGATGACGATCGTCTCGCCGGGTTGCAGGCGAGGCATATCGACGGCCCAGCGGAGGCCGGCCCCGATGGGGTTGAAGAAGGTGGCGATGACGGGGTCGATGGATTCGTCGATGCGGTGAACGGTGACGGCCGGCGGCAGGTACAGGTAATCGGCGTAGCCACCCCAAAGACCGGGTGCGTCGTCAAGGCTCAGGAACCCGTACGAGGCGATGCCCCCGCGTCCCGAGCAGAGGTGCGTAGAGCCTCTCGTGCACTGAGGGCAGCGGCCGCATGGAGCGAGCGCTTCGACGCAGACACGGTCGTCCTGCCGGACGCCCCAGCGCTCGGCGGCGCGGTCTCCGATCTCGGCGATGCGACCGACAGGTTCGTGGCCGGGAATGACGGGATACCTGGCGGGAAGGGCGCCCTCGTACTGCTCGTAGTCCGAGCCGCAGATACCGCACGCCTCGACTCGGAGAAGGGCGTCGTCAGGACCGACTTCGGGAAGCGGGAGTTCCCGCATCTCCAGGGCGCGGGGGCCAGTCTGAACGATGGCGCGGCAAGTGGCGGGCATGGATTCGCCCGCGCCCCTATGCCTGCTGGAGGGACGGGGCTATGAAGCGTTCGTTGATGACCTTTTCTGCTTCCTGGACGATGTCGCGGACGATGTCACCGGCGGGTTTAATGTCGTGGATCATGCCGACGCCCTGGCCGGCGGGCATGAACGTCCTGTTGACATCGAAGGACTCAGTGATCCCCGGATAGTCCATGACCCGGTTTTGCACGGAGACCATGGCCTGGAAGGGAAAGGGCTGGATCTGGTCGGGCTTCTTCTCCCACTCGAGGGCATACTCCGTCTTGATGGCGCGGGCTGTCTTGCCCGTGTAGGCGCGAGTGCGCATCGTGTCGGCCTCAGTGGAGCGGACGAGAGCGTCGCGGTAGCCAGGGGCCGCCTGGGCCTCCGGCGTGGCGATGAAGCGGGTGCCGATGATCGCGCCTTCGGCGCCGAGGGCGAGGGCGGCGACAAGGCCGCGGCCATCAGAGATACCACCGGCGGCGATGACGGGGACGGGGACGGCGTCGACGACCTGCGGAATGAGGGCGAGAGCGCCGATCTCGCCGGTGTGGCCGCCGGCCTCGGTGCCCTGGGCGGCGACGATGTCGGCGCCGGCGTCGACGGACTTCTGGGCGTGGCGGACGCGCCCGCACATGACCATGACGATCATGTCACGCTTGTGCATCTCCTCGATGAAGGCGGCGGGGACGGCGAGGCCGGCGACGAAGATGCGGACGTTCTCCTCGAAGATGACCTGCATGTGAGGGCGGATCATCTCGGGGTCAGGGGCCAGGAGGTCGACGGCGAACGGCTTATCCGTGAGTTCGCGGGTCTTGCGGATCTCCTGGCGGACCTGCTCGGGGTCGAGAGTGGCTGCGCCCATGATGCCGAGGCCGCCGGCGTTGGACACGGCGGCAACCAGATTTGACAGGGAGACGCCGCCCATTCCGGCGAGGAAGATGGGGTACTGGATGCCGAGCTTATCGCAGAGTGGGGTGTGGAGTGGGCTGTGCATGGGGCGGACCTCGCTTATAGGTATCGGAGTTTGTTTGGCAAAATCATAGTCCTGCGGGGGCGGCGGTTCAACCCTTACGTGAGCGTCAGGTAGGCGCGCATCATCTTAAGCGCGCGGAGCGATGTTATGTAATCAGGGCCGCCCTCATGCGTCTCTTAGGGGTAGGAGGAACGCCCACATGGCAACTCGCACGCTTCATCGACGCCCGCTGGCCTGGCCATTCCGGATGTTTGGGTGGTTTGTCGTCGGAGTCCTGGCCCTGGCGGTGTTAGCCGGCGCCACGGTGATCGGCGCCGGCACCTACTACGAATTCAACCGGACGAAAGCGGCGGACATGGAGGCGCTGATCGAGACGGAGCTGCCCCGCGGGGTTATGTCGGAACAGATCCTTGCTGTACTGGACTCGGAAGGCATTGAACACGGCCCGGTGGCGCCGTTCAGCGGCGATGATAGCAAGCTGCTGGAGATGGGTGTGGCGAAGGGGACCATGATCATCAGCGGCTCCGTCCGCAACGACGGGTACAGCCTGGATCTTGTTGACGTGGAGATGCGGTTCATCCTTGACCCGGAGCTGAAGCTGGCGGACTACGTCGTCTACGAAACTCACCGAAGGCCGTAGCGGCTAGCGGACGCCGGCGAGGAGCCTGCGGCTCTCGGCGATAGCGTCGGCGGCGGCGTCTTCGCCGAGGGGGACTCCGTCGCGGAAGATGACCGACTTCGTGTGCACGGCGGGCACCCGCGACCCCGGGGTGATGACGCCGGCCATGTTCAGCGGGTCGACGGCGGAGACACGGACAAGCTCGCCGGTCTTTTCGGTACGGCGGACCTTGCGGAGAGCCTCGACGGCCTCGGGGCGGGCGTACTGCTCGCCGTAGACGCCGGCGACGAAGCGGCCACCGCGGATTTGGCCACGGGCTTCCATCCGGCGGAGAGCGCGCAATACTTCGCGCCACGGGACTGAGAAGGTCTCGCGCTGGACAAGGTCCCGGAAGACGACGCCGTATCGAAAGAGAAGCTGCTCCGCCCAGAACTCCGCGAGTTCGTCGACGGCGGGCAGGTCCGAGCCCGAAGTCGAGACGCCCCGGCCCGCAATTCCACGCGGGCCGCGGGTATCCATACCTGATACCGAAAATGAGATGTCCGCGCGTGGCGGTGGGTGGGGCGTCTCTACGGCTGCGGCGGCCCCAAGGGTAGGCAGGAGGGACCAGCGGCCGGAGGGGGTGCCGGCTACGGAGAGCGAACGGAAGAGGCGGGCGCGCTGCGGCCGGGCGAAGTTGCGTTTCCTGGTCGAGGCCATGAGGGAACGCAGGGCCTGGAAGCCGTCTGCGGTGATGAGACCGCGGGCAACCAGGTCCCACAGGCCGCGTTCAGCGTCGGTGGGAAGGCGGCGGGAGCCGGAGATGATGTCGTCGAGGAAGAGGGCGCCCCGCGCCTGCAGGATCTCCAGGACGTCGGCACCGGCGCCGGCGGAAGGACCCTCCGGAGGAGTGCCGTTGCGGATGCAGGCGAGGAGCCACGGGAGGTCAACACGGCGGGCGAGGGAGATGGGGGTGGCGGAGTTGGCGCCTCCAGTTCGGGACCGTCGCTCGTTCGGGGTAAGGGGTTCACCCTGACCCACGAGCCCGGAAATCCCCCTGGACGAACCGTTCTTGCGAGGGGGATTCAAGCGGGCCCACGTGACGTCACCGGAGAAGCAGAGTTCATCCAGCCAGGTGCCCTTGTAAGCGGCGACGCGGGCCGGGAGGATGTGGCGCTCCCAGGCGGCGGCGGGGATGTCGAAGCCCTGGAGTTGGGCGACGGCTTCGAGGAGGCCGCGCTTGCCTTCGAGTTGCGTGCCGGGGGCAAGGTGTTGCCAGCGGAGGAGGAACCGCATGAAATCCTGGATAGCGACGGGTTCGATCTCGGAGCGGAGGCGGTCCAGCGTGTACCGGTGGATGCGGGCGAGGAGGCGGCGGTCGCACCATTCCTCGCCGTCGGCGTCACGGCGGAAGCGGCCGCGGAGGACGGTGCCTTCTCCTTCGAGCATCGCAAGTCCGGCGTTTACGGCGGCGGCGCTCAGGCCGGTGCGGTCCGCCAGCTCGTATGCCGTGACGGGACCGAGGCTATCGATGTGGCCGCGTACGACCGCGATGCGCGCCTCGTCTTCGCTTACCTCGCGGGCGAGGTGCGGGGGCAGGCGGAGCTCGGGGCGGACGGCCGCGGCCGGAAATAGCTCAAGGATGAGCGGCAGGTTCTCAGCGGCGAACCAGAGGCGGGCGCCGTCCGCAGTCTCGGCCACGGCCGCTCGGCGGGCGTCGACCAGGGCGTCGAACCATTGAGCCCACTCCGCGCCGAGGTCCGAGCGGAGGGCGACGAAGTTGAGAAGCAGGTCGTGGAGCTCCTCGGGATCGCGCGGCTGAGGCGAGGCCTCCTCGCGGACGAGGGCGATGGCGTCGGGGTCGAGGACGCCGAGGTCCCGGGCGTTCTCCGGCAGGGTTCGGCGGAGGACGACGGCACGGGCGCGGCGCTCCTCCAGTGGCGCATCGTCCAGATAGGTGTAGGGCTTGGAGTTGACCATCTCGTGGGCGAAGGGGGATGGCTCGGTGGTGTCGCGGGCGTGATACTTGATCTCGCCGCGGTCCACTTTCCCGAGGGCGTCCATGAGGCCGTCCAGGTCCATAGCTTCGTAGAGGCAGTCGGTCATGGCCTGGCGGATGAGAGGGTGGTCCGGCAGTTCGATGGCGCCGGTGACGTTCTCCTGGCAGGCCACAAGGCGGGGGAAGACGGCAGCCATGAGATCGTCTGCCTTCATACGCTGCAGGGGCGGGGCGACGCGACGTCCCGAGCGCTGGCGGAGGATGGCAAAGCTGCGGGTGGCGTCCCAGCGCCAGCGGCTGCCCCACATGGGGGAGTTGCCGATGAGCAGGGCCTGCTCTACGGACTCGCGCGCCCACTGGGGCTTCACGAGGTCGAACATGGCCTCCAGGGGGAAGCTGTTGTTGGGGCCGATGGAGAGGAGCATGGCATCGTCGGAAGCGGCGGCCTGGAGCTCGAAGTCGAAGCCGACGCAGAAACGCTTGCGGAGCGCGAGCCCCCAGGCCCGGTTGATGCGTGCGCCAAAGGGGGCGTGCACGACCAGCTGCTGCCCGCCGCTCTCGTCGAAGAAGCGCTCGAAGACGATGTCCTGCTGGGTGGGGACGATGCCCATGGAGTCCCGCTGGACGCGGACGTAGCGGACGATCTGCTCGGCGGCTTCCGGGGGGAGAGGGCACTCCGCCTCGAGCCAGGATGTCAGGCTGAGTTGTTCTCGTGAAACCGCGGCGTTATCCCCGCTGCGAGCGACACTCTCTTTCGGAGTTGATTCCGCCGCATTGCCTGACCCGCGGGAAGCAGAGATCCCTGGAGCCAGAGACCCATCAGATCCTGGGATTGCGGGAAGGCGGGCGGCGATGTCCGCGCGGAGGCGCGAGACCTCTTCGGAGAGTTCCAGGGTGCGGCCGGGGGCTTCGCCATTCCAGAAGGGGATCGTCGGAGGAGCGCCGTGAGCGTCTTCCACGCGGACGATGCCGGCGGCCTCGATGCGCTTGATGCGCCAGGAGGTGCTGCCGAGGAGGAAGATATCCCCGGCCATGCTTTCGACCGAGAAGTCCTCATCGAGCGTGCCGACGAAGGTGCCTTCGGGTTCGGCGATGACGCGGTAGTCGGCAATCTCGGGGATAGCGCCACCGCACTGGATGGCCACGGAGCGGGCGCCCCGGCGGCCGCGAACGACACCGTTGATCTGGTCGCGGTGCAGGTAATGGGCCACGCGGCCGCTGCCGACGGCGATCCCGTCGGACATCATCTCGACGATCTCGTCGAAGTCCTTGCGGGTGAGATTGGCGTAGGGCCACGCGCGCCGCACGAGGTCGTACATCTCGTCCTCGCCCCAGGGCTCACAGGCGGCCTCGGCGACGATCTGCTGGGCGAGGATGTCCAGCGGGGCATCGGGCGGGTAGACACGGTCCAGGCGGCCGGCGCGGACGCCCCGGACGAGCGCCGCACACTCGACCAGTTCGTCCCGCGTCGTAGGAAAGAGGATGCCCTTCGGGGTAAGCCCCAGTGCATGGCCGGAGCGGCCGACGCGCTGGAGGAACGTGGTCATGCTGCGGGGTGATTCCAGCTGACAGACTAGGTCCACAGCGCCGATGTCGATGCCAAGCTCAAGTGAGGCGGTGGCGACAAGGGCCTTCAGCTGGCCGTCCTTGAGGCGGTTCTCCAGGGTGAGGCGGCGATCCTTGGACAGGCTGCCGTGGTGGGCGCCGACGTGCTCCTCGCCGATGCGCTCGGCGAGGGCGAAAGCGACGCGCTCTGAGAGACGACGCGTGTTCACGAAGACGAGCGTCGTGCGGTGGGCCTTGATCAGCTCCGCCAGCTCGTCGTACGTGTCGCGCCACTGCTCGGCAGAAGCGACTGCCTCCAGGTCAGTTGGCGGGACGCCGATGCTGATGTCGAGGTCGCGCTGGTGGCCCGAGTTGACGACGACGCAGTCGGGCGCGCCATCGGGGCCGAGGCGACCCGTACCGACGAGGAACTGGGCCGCGTACTCGATCGGCTTAACGGTAGCCGAAAGCCCGACGCGCGAAGGGCGAGCCCCAGTTACATGGTCGAGGCGGGCAAGAGTGAGGGACAGGTGGCTGCCGCGCTTATCGCGGACGAGGGCGTGGATCTCATCGACGATGACGGTGCGGACGTTGCGGAGGATCTCGCGGCTGCGCTCCGCGGTGACCATGAGGTAGAGGGACTCGGGCGTCGTGATGAGGATGTGCGGCGGGTCCTTGATGATCTGCTGCCGCTCGTACTGGGTGGTGTCGCCCGTGCGCAGCGCGGTACGGATGCGGACCTCGGGCAGGCCCATCTCCCTGGCGACATCGGCGATGCCCTCGAGGGGCTCCTCGAGGTTGCGGCGGATGTCGCTAGAAAGTGCCTTGAGGGGCGAGACGTAGACGACGTGGACGGCGTCATCCAGCGTCCCGGCGTCCGCCTCCTTGATGAGGCGGTCGATGCTCACCATGAAGGCGGCGAGGGTCTTGCCGGACCCCGTTGGCGCGGAGATGAGCGTGTCACGCCCGGCCATGATCTCGGGCCAGCCGCCGGACTGGGCGTCAGTGGGCGCGGCGAAACGGCGTTCGAACCACGTGCGAACGGCAGGATGGAATTCCTGGAGGACGTTCATCAGTTACAGGCTACTTCCGGGGCCTGACAGCCGAGTGTCAGGAGTGACTCCGAACGTTTGTGCTGCAAGTCTACGCCGGACCAGCTACGATGTCAACGGCCGCCGCCTCCGCGGCCCGCGGCTCCCCGCGGCCGTCCACGAAGCGACGGATGACGGCGATACACTCGACCGGGCGCTCCTCCAGGAGGACGTGTCCGGCATCGCCGATGACTACGTGCTCGGCCCGGGGAAAGCGAGAGCGGAGGCGGCGGGACATCCAGCCCGGGACGATCCGTTCGTACTCGGCGGACATGAGCAAAACCGGCGCCTTGATCGATGCGAACTGGATCGGCGGATCACGCCGGGTGTCCTTCAAGATCCGGTAGAGCCCGTCCATGGAGCCGCGGATGGTGGCCGGCCGCCGGTAAGCCTGCCAGACCTCGTCAGTCACCTTCGACGTGTCGTAGAAACCTCTGCGCAGCATTCGCTTACCGAAGAGTTGGGACAGGCCCGAGAGGAAGGGCTTGATCAGCGGCGTTGGGGGCAGCGTCGGGACGCGGTCACCGGAGACGCTGGCGGCGAGGACCAACCGGTCCACCCGCTCCGGGTGTGCCGCAGCGACCCGCATGGCGATTTCGCCGCCCATGGAGTGACCGACGAGGGATGCTGTCTCGATGCCCAGCGCGTCCATGAGGCCGACGACGCGGCGCGCCTGCGCGGCGTGCGAGTAGTCCGCGTCTCGGACACGCTCGCTGTAGCCGAAGCCGAGGAGGTCGAGAGCAACGACGCGGTGGTCGCGCGCCAGGTCGGGGATGAGTGTGCGGTAGCTGTATGTGTGGCCCCCAAGACCGTGAATGAGGACTATCGCCGGCCCCTTGCCTTCATCGACGTAGTGGATGGTTTCGCCATTGACCTTGATGAGGCGGCCAATCTTGGAGACGTCCCGCCAGTCGATTGTTTCGCGCCTGCGGACGAGCAGGCGCCAGACGGCGATGATGGCGCCGAAAAAGGCGACGAGGGCGATCCACAGCTTTCGCATGTCCTTACCTCCCTGCGGACGCAACGAAATACAGGGGCTGCTGCATCCAATAATACGACAAGGCGAAGACGGGGGAGCGTGCGGTTGAGCCCGGGGGCGGCCGCTGGCGGTGGTGCGCGGAGCCGCCGCCAACAGACCATGTGGACGTCTGCTACTCCCGCCCGCTGGACTGACGTCACCTTCCCACTTCCCGCTTCGCCCTCTTCCTTTAGAATATACGTGCGATGCGCGCCACTCCCCCGCTGAAGAAATTCGAGGCCCAACTCAAGGCCCTCCCGCCGAAACCCGGAGTCTACATTTTCCGGAACGCCCGGGACCGGGTGGTGTATGTCGGTAAGGCGGCATCGCTGCGCAACCGTGTGCGGTCGTACTTCGGGTCGACCCACGCTTTTGAGCCGAAGGTGCGCCGGCTGGTGGAGCAGGTCGAGGAGATCGACTTCATCCTGACGGGGACGGTTCAGGAGGCTCTGCTCCTGGAGGCGACGCTGGTCAAGCGGCATCAGCCCTTCTTCAACGTGCGGCTGAAGGATGACAAGCACTACCCATACCTGAAGATCGATCTGAAGGAAGCGTGGCCGCGCGTGGAGATCGCACGGCGCGTGCAGGACGACGGCTCGAAATACTTCGGGCCGTTCGCCTCGGCGGGCTCGGTGCGGCGATCGCTGGACCTGGTTAAGAAGCTGTTCCCGTGGCGTTCCTGCACGAAGGTCATCACGGGGACGGACCCCAGGCCGTGCCTGGACTACTTCATCCACCGCTGCATCGGGCCGTGCGCCTCGCTCTGCACGAAGGATGAGTACGACGAGGTCATCGGGCAGACGATCATGTTCCTGGAGGGCAAGCAGGAGGAGATCACGCGCGACCTGCGGCGGGGGATGCAGCAGGCGTCCGAGGCGCTGGAGTACGAGAGGGCGGCAAGGCTGCGCGACCAGGTCCAGGCTATCGAGCGGACGACGGAACGGCAGGTGATGGAGGTGCGCGACCGCACGGACATGGACGCCTTCGGGCTGGCGCGAGAGGACCAGGAGGCATACGTCCAGGTGTGGTTCGTACGCAAGGGCAACGTCATCGGGCGGGACAACTTCCAGCTGGACGGCACGGCCGAAGAGCCAGACGACGTTGTGCTGGCGAGCTTCATCGAGCAGTTTTACGAGTCGGCAGCCTACGTGCCCGCGAGGGTGTTGCTGCCGCTGGAGGTGGCGGACCGGGACCTGATAGAGACGGCGCTTTCGGCGAGGCGAGGGCGGCCGGTGCGGCTCTGGGTGCCGGAGCGGGGCGAGAAGAAAATGATCGTGCAGCGGGCGATGGAGAACGCGCGGGAGGCGCTGCAGCAGGCGCGGGCGCGGTGGCTGGCGGACAGCGCTAAGAAGGAGCAGGCGCTACAGGAGCTGCAGGACGAGCTGAACCTGCCGGCGCTGCCGCGGCGGATCGAGTGCTACGACATCTCGAACATCCAGGGGACGAGCGCTGTAGGATCGATGGTCGTGTTCATCGAGGGCCACCAGAAGCCGGCAGAGTACCGGCGGTTCCGAATCAAGGGGGTGGCCGGCTCGAACGACTTCGCGATGATGCAGGAGGTGTTGAAGCGCCGCTTCTGGCGGCAGCGGCGGCAAACGGAGGCGGACGGGGCGAACGAGGCGGTCGCCGAGCAGCCACCGCACCCGGATACGGACCGGCGGCTCTTAGAGCAAGAGCTTTCCCAACCCAACGCCGGGGCACCGATGACATCACCGGCAGCGTCACCGACAGACGGCGGGCCGCCGGAATTCGACGAGTCGTTCGGGGCGATGCCGGACCTCTTGATCGTGGATGGCGGGAAGGGGCAGGTGTCGGCGGCTCATGACGCGCTGCGCAACCTGGGCATGGGGCACATCCCGCTGGCGGGGCTGGCGAAGCGGTTCGAAGAGCTGTACGTGAAAGACGTGTCGGAGCCAATCATGCTGGAACGGACATCGCAGGCGCTGTACCT
>DASSZB010000426.1:0-2722 GCA_035702935.1 Dehalococcoidia bacterium | reverse complement strand
GGTCCTTCTGCCTCAGGGAACCCGCAGCGGCATTGCGCGGGTTCGCCGCAGGCTGCTGTCCCAGGTCCAGTAGCCGCTCGTTCAGGCGCTCGAACGCCGTCTTCGACATGTAGACCTCACCGCGTACCTCGAAGTTCTGCGAGAACTGCTTCCCGCGAAGCTGGACGGGGACGCTGCGGATGGTGCGGAGGTTCTCCGTGATGTTCTCCCCGTGGTAGCCGTCGCCGCGAGTCGCGCCCTGCACGAAGCGGCCGTTCTCGTAGACGAGCGCGACGGCCAGGCCGTCGATCTTCGGCTCGCAGACCATCGCGAATTGGTCGGTGCCGGCCAGCTTCGAGGCCCGGCGGTGCCACGCCTCCAACTGGCCCTGGTGGAATGCGTTGGCCAGCGAGAGCATCGGCTCGCGGTGGTTGACGACGGCGAACGCCTCGATGGGGATGTTGGGGACGCGCTGGGTGGGGGACTCCGGCGTGATCAGCTCGGGGTAGTGCTCTTCAATCGCCCGCAGCCGGCGCATGAGCTCGTCGTACTCGGCATCGCTGATCTCGGGCTGGGCCTTAACGTAGTAGAGGTAGTCGTGATAGTTGACCTGGGAGCGTAGCTCCTCGGCGCGGAGTTTGGCCTCCTGAACGTGTTCGATGCCGCAGGACATGTCAGTAGGGTATTACGCTCCTGTGAGCAGGTCGAGGGGAACCTGGCGCTGGGGCGTAACGAGAAGTTCATGTGCGGATGTTCAAATCGCTACCGGTTGTGGTCTAATCTGTTCCCACGATGGGAGAGATAATCGTTCGCCCGGCCACAGAAGCCGACGTGCCGGCCATCACGGAGATCTACAACTACGAGGTCCTGAACGGCTGGGCGACGTTCGATCTCGAGCCAAAGTCCATCGAAGACCGGCTGGAGTGGTTCCGCGAGACGGTGCACCCTCACTTCATCATCGTGGCTGAGGAAGCCGGCGAGGTGGTCGGCTGGGGTTGCCTGCGGGCGTTCCACGAGCGGGCGGCCTACCGGTTCACGGCCCAGAACTCCGTCTACGTCCACCAGGACCACCGCGGGCGCGGCGTCGGCAGGCTGCTCCTGGCCGGCCTGATCGAATGGGGCCGGGAGCACGGATTCCACTCCATTATGGCCGGTATCTCGCAGGACAACCCCGCCAGCGACCGGCTGCACCAATCGCTCGGCTTCGAGTGCGTGGGCACCGAGCGCGAGGTGGGATATAAATTCGAGCGCTGGCTGGACGTGACATGGTGGCAGCTGATGCTCTCTCAGCCGGATCGCTGAGTCGTGGACGCCGGGCCGGCACGTCCCGCGTGCTAAAATCGCCTCGTGAAGATCGTTATCGTCGATTACGGCGCCGGGAATCTGCACAGCGTCAGCCGTGCTGTCATCCACAGCGGAGTGCGCCCGCTCGTCACGAGTAGCGCCAGGTACGTCTCGGAAGCTGACGCGCTTATCGTCCCGGGCGTGGGCGCCGCCGCGGACACGATGGCCAACCTCATCCGCCACCACCTCGTCGAGCCGATCAAGGAGTACATCGACTCCGGAAGGCCCTTCCTGGGCGTCTGCATGGGCCAGCAGGCGCTGTTTGACATTAGCGAAGAGGGCGGGCGGCACGAGTGCCTGGGAGTGCTTCCCGGCCACGTGGTGCGGCTACCGGATGGCCAGAAGGTGCCCCACATGGGCTGGAACCAGGTGCGCCAGGTGAAACCGCACCCCATCTTCGCTGGGATACCGGACAATTCGTTCTTCTACTTCGTGCACTCTTACTACCCCAGCCCTGAGGATCCTGCAGTGGTAATAGGGGAGACCGAGTACGGGGTCAAGTTCCCGTCCGTCGTCGCCAGGGACAACGTGGTGGCGACACAGTTCCACCCGGAAAAGAGCGGTGAAATGGGCCTGCGCATGTACTCGAACTTCCTGAAGATTGCCTCGACGGCGAATATGGTCTAAGCCGATGTTTGACAACGATGAGGATTTCGAAGGTGTCGAAGTGAATACCCCCGTGGGCTCATTCCGGGCGGGCAGGGGCCGGGGTGGGACACGGGCCGAAGAGGAGGCCGACGAAGACTACCGGCGGGCCAAGCGCCGCGTCAGGCGGATGATGGCCTTCTACCGCCACCTGACGACGGCTGTGACGACGCTGCTTCTACTGCTGGTCCTCGACATCATCACGGGAGTCGAGGGCTGGTGGGTCCACTGGGTCGCCATCGTCTGGGGGATTATCCTGCTGATCCACTTCCTGAACGTCTTCGTCTTCGAATCCCTGCTGGGGCGCGAAACCGAAAAGAGGCTGATTGAGCGGGAACTGGGAAAACGCCAGGGCGGCGGGGTATAGGTCAAACTTCTTCCGCATTCTCTAACCTCCACGTTTCGTCTAATGAGACGCGTAAATCAATTCATGAGTTACCTTGTAAGCGACCCGGTTTCGGTCTCTACTGAGTAGATTCGGGCACGTGGAAATCATCCCCGCCATCGACATCCGCGGCGGCATGTGCGTCCGCCTCGACCAGGGCGACTACGGCCGCGAGACCGTGTTCGATGCCGACCCGGTCGCCGTCGCGAAGCGCTGGCAGGAAGCCGGGGCCACTCGCCTGCACGTAGTGGACCTGGACGGCGCCCGAGAGGGGGCGCCGCGGAACGAAGACGTCATCCGGCGGCTCCTGGGCGCGACGGCCGTCCGCGTGGAGGTGAGCGGCGGTGTCCGGGACATCGAAGTCATCCA
>DASSZB010000161.1:0-2576 GCA_035702935.1 Dehalococcoidia bacterium | reverse complement strand
ATGTCCAGCCAGCCGCCGAAGTAGCCCCCCAGCAGACCGAGGGCACTGCCGAGCAGCGTGCCCATCGCCACGGAGGCCAGCCCGACCGCCAGCGAGACCTGGGCGCCGTAGATCGTGCGGGAGAGCACGTCCTGGCCGAGGTTGTTCGTGCCGAAGGGGAAGTCGCGGCTCGGCTCCTGGAGCCGCGGCCCGGCGAAGGCGCGTGGATCGTTCGGCGTGATCCACGGCGCCGTCAGCGCCATCCCGACGAAGGCGACGATGATCACCGCGCCCGCCACCCCCAGCGGCTGGCGCCGGGCGATGTTCAGCCAGCGGCGCGCCGCGCGCGGCGAGGGCCGGAGGCGAGGATAGGCAAGGACGGCAGCATCAGTTGCGCTCATAACGCCAGCCTCACGCGCGGGTCGAGCAGAGCATAGGAGACATCGACGAGGAGGTTGATCGCCATGACGACGACCGCCGTGTACAGGGCGACAATCATCACCACCGGGAAGTCGTTGATCGAGATGGCGGCCAGCGCCCAGGTGCCCAGGCCGGGCAGCCCCATCACCTGCTCGAGGATGATCGAGCCGCCGAGCAGCCCGCCGAGCTGGATACCGAGCAGCGTCAGCACGGGCAGCAGCGCATTACGCAGCTCGTGGCGCAGGATCACGGCCCGCTCGCGCAGCCCCTTGGCGCGGGCGGTGCGCACGTAGTCCTGGCGCACGACTTCAAGAAAGGCGGAGCGGGTGAGGCGCATCAGGCCGGCGGAGGCGCCGATCGCGAGCATGAAGGTGGCGGGCACGAAGAGACGGAGGTTGCCGGTTGGGTCGTCGAGGAAGCTGGTGGCGCCGAAGCGGGGCGCGTAGCCCCACCAGCGGGCAGGGAAGATCAGCAGGCAGGTGAGCAGGAGGAAGTTGGGGATCGACAGGCCGAAGATCGAGAACAGCCGCACGCCGTAGTCGATCAGCGAGTTCTGTTTGAGCGCGGAGACGGCGCCGAAGGTGACGCCCATGATCGAGGTAAAGACAAAGCTGATGATCACCACCTCGAGTGTAATCGGCAGGCGCTTGCGGAACTCGTCCGACACGGAGATGTTGCTGCGGAAGGACTGACCGAAGTCGCCACGGATAATGCCGCCGATCCAGCGGCTGAACTGGACGATCGCCGGGTCATCCAGCCCGTACTTGGCGTTGAACGCCTGGTACTGCTGCGGGGTGGCGTTCTGACCGAGCACCTCGGCGGCAACGTTGCTCGGTACCAGGCGGAGCGCGAAGAAGATGACCAGCGTCACCAGGAACAGGTTGATTGCGATACCGATCAACCGCTGCGCGATGTAGCGTTGCACGCTCGCTCCCCCTCCCTCCGCGGACGCGGTGGCCCCGTCGAGGCGTACTCTAACAACACGCGGCGGGCGTTGCTAGTCTGGTCAGGTGAGCGAGGATCTTACATCGGGGCGAATCGCCAAACCTGTTCCTCTGTCGGTTGTGGCCGCCTCACAACCGCCACCCCGCCACGTTCGTTGCCCGTCGCCAATGATCTGCGGGCGGGCGCCGGGCAGCATGTGCGCGACAGCACATCCTGCATCCCGGCTTGTGTCGCGGCGTGCTACTATCGGGCAGCAGCGCGGAAGCCGGTCTGTGAACCGGCGGCGGTGCAGGCCGCCGGCCAGCTACGAAGGGGAGTGAACCATGGGCCAGATCCTTGGCATCGGCACGACGCACTACCCAGGGGCGGTGGGTCCGGCCGAGAACATGTCCGGCATCGTGCGGGCCGTCCTCGCCGATCCGGGCCTGCCGGAGAAGTACCGGGACCGCGCCAACTGGCCCGCCCAGATGCGCGAGGAGTACGGCGACGACGAGGGCAAGGCCGCCGGTGAGCGGCATCAGGCGGCGCTCAAGAGCCACTTCAAGCGCGCGCGCGAGGAATTGGACCGCTTTAACCCGGATGTCGTCATCATCTTCGGCGACGACCAGTACGAGAATTTCAAGGAAGGGATCATCCCGCCCTTCTGCGTGCAGGCGTACGAGGAGCTCGTCTTCCACCCCTTCGCCCACGCGCGCGGGCCCAACGTCTGGGGTGAGGGGCCGGAGACGGAGTTCCGGATCAAGGGCCACCGCGAGGCGGGCAAGTACCTGACGCGGCGGCTGATCGAGCAGAACATTGACACGCCCTACGCCTACCAGCCGCTGCATGACGAGCTCTCCCACGCCTTCGCCAACACGATCCTTTTCCTCGATTGGGAACGGAAGGGCTGGCCGTGGCCGGTGATTCCCTTCCAGATCAACTGCTACGGCAGCCGCGTGATCTACCAACGGGGCGGGCGCGGACCGCTCGGTAAGCAGGTCAACGAGGGCGACCTGGACCCGCCCTCCCCCAGCCCGGCACGCTGCATGCAAGTGGGAGCAGGCATCGCCCGGGCGATGTCGGAAAGCCCCTGGAAGGTGGCGCTGATCGCCTCCAGTAGCTGGTCGCACGCCTTCCTCACCGACAAGAACTGGCAGCTCCATCCGGACGTCCCCGCCGACCGGCGCCTGTTCGAAGCCCTGAGCGCTGGTGATTACGACACCTGGCGCAACACGCCGCTGGACAGCTTCGTC
>DASSZB010000144.1:0-4138 GCA_035702935.1 Dehalococcoidia bacterium | reverse complement strand
TTACCCCGCTACCCCTGACCCCCTACCATATCCGTAGACCACCCACCCGCAAGCTCATCCCATGCAGACCACCATCCCCAGCCCCAACCCGCGGCCCTCCTTCCCCAACAGATGCGCCCCGGCAAGTCAATTCGATTGAATGTTGTTTGCCCAGCCTTGAGCGACGCTCAATCAACAAAACACCCACTCCCGCTCGGAAAAAAACGAGATTTCATATCCCATCAATCAACCACCCCGCAGTCAATCAGCCGGATCCCGCTCCACAGATACAAATCCGCCCCGCCGGTCCGTTGATTGAACGCCCGAACCCTTTGATAGAACGAAGGGGCGTCCCGCCGCAGCTGGACGCCCCACCGATTCCCGATTTTCCGATTGCCGCTTGCCTACGAAGCCTCGCTGCCCGCGGTGCCGCGCTGCGGGAACTGGCGGCCGGCGGCCTCCGCGTCGGCGCGGCCCTCGCGCTCGCGGAGGTCCGGGATCCACTCCAGCCACTTCGGCAGGTACCAGTTGCGGTCGCCCAGCAGCTCCATCGCCGCCGGCACGATCACCGAGCGCACGATCGTGGCGTCGATGAGCACCGCAACGGCCAGGCCGAAGCCCATCTGCTGCAGCGGCACCAGCTCGCCGGCGGCGATGCCGCCGAAGACGCCGATCATGATCAGCGCCGCGCCGATGATGATCCCGGCCGTCGTCCGTAGCCCGAAGGCCACGGACTCGCGGTTGTCGCCGGTCAGCATGAAGCGCTCGCGGATGCGGCTGATCAGGAAGACGTGGTAGTCCATGCTGAGGCCGAACAGGATGGAGAACACCCACAGGGGCACCCAGGCCTCGATGATGTCCACCTGCTGGAAGCCGAAGACCTCGTGCAGGAAGCCCTTCTGGAAGACCAGCACGAGTAGCCCGAAAGAGGCGCCCACGGACAGCAGGTTCATGACGATGGCCTTCAGCGGCACCACCAGCGACCGGAAGACGACCGTCAGCAGCACGAAGCTGAGCGCCAGGACGAACCCGACCACGATGGGCGTGTAGCGGTCCGTCTGGTTGATGTAGTCGATGTTCGTGGCGGTCTGGCCTGTCACGTAGACGTTAGCGTCGATGCCGCCGAACGCCGTGGGGATGTAGCGGTGGCGCAGCTTCTCCACGGCGGCGATCGTCTTGTCGCTCAGCGGGTCGCCGTTCACCGGCACCGAGAGCAGCCCGACGTCGCCCGCCTGGTTCACCTCCAGCGGGTCCGGAGTCTGGAACATGATGTCGCCGACGAGCTGTCCCCGCAGGCGCTGGACGGCGCCGGAAACCTGGGGCGAGTTGACGTCGCCTGATATGACGATTTCGGCCGGGGTGATGAGCCCGAAGGAGAACTCGTCCTCCAGGATCTCGAAGCCCTCCTTGGTGCGGGCGTTGTCCGGCAGTGTGGCCACGCCGGCCGAGCCCGTGTTGATGTCCAGCAGGGGCACCGCGGCCGCGATAAGGAGGGAGCAAGCCGCGACCAGTGCCACGACGGGGTAGCGCATGACCAGCCTCGTGAAGCGGTCCCAGAAGCCGCCCTCGCCGTCGTGGTACTCGTTGCGGGCCAGCGCGCGGCCGAGGAAGGGGACGCGCAGGCTGTTCACGCGGTCGCCCAGCAGGCCGATGATGGCCGGCAGGAGCGTCAGGGTGACCAGCATGGAGATGAGGACGACGATGATGGCGCCGGCGGCCAGGCTCTTGAAGATGGTGGACGGCACGATGAGCATGCCGGCCAGTGCGAGGACCACGGTCAGGCCGCTGAAGAACACGGCCCGGCTGGCCGTGGCGCCGGAGGCGCGGATGGCGGCCTGCTTCTCGAGGCCGCGGGCCCGCTCCTCGCGGTAGCGGGAAACGATGAAGAGCGAATAGTCGATGCCGACGGCCAGGCCCATCATCGTCATCACGTTGGTGACGAAGAACGAGAGCTGGAAGAGCTGACCGAGGAGCGCCGTGATCCCGAGGGCGACCGCTATAGAGACGATCGCCAGCACCACCGGGATGAGCGCCGCCACGAGGGCCCCGAAGACGATGACGAGGATGCCGAGGGCCAGGGGCACGCCGAACGCCTCGCCGGTCTGGAGGTCCTTCTCTGATTGCTTGTGGAAGTCCTCGTTGATGCTGGCGCCGCCGGCGACGAGGACGTGGAACCCGTCGGCTCCGTCCGCCTCGTCGGTGATGGTCAGGACCTGGTCAATGTTGTCCTCGGCGTCCGTGACTTCGCCGGCCATGACGAACGGGATGATCGTCGTGTGCTTGTCGGCGGAGACGAGGGATGCGTCGCCAGTCTGGTAGTAGGTGGCGCCGGAGGAGATGACCTCCGGCCCGAGAGCCGAGATGCGGGCGTAGACATCCTCAACCGCTGCCCGGAACTCGGGGTCGTCCACCGTCCTGTCGGCGGAGCGGACGATGACGATCTCGTTGTCCTTTTCGGGGCCGCGCAGCTTGTCCTCGAGCAGCGTCTGGCCCTTCTTGGACTCGGGGTTGCTGGTGAAGTCCATGTCCGTCGTCAGGCCGTCCGCCAGCAGGGCGGCCGTGACGCCGATGGAAGCGACGAGCAACGCCACCCAGATGCCGATGATGAGCCAGGGGCGGCGCGCGCTGGCCGCGGCAAGTCCTTCCGTTGAAATGAACGCCATTTAAGACCTCCTGCTGTGCGTTCTGCGGGGTTAGCGGCCGGCGGCCGGCCGGAATATCAGCGGCACCCATCGCGACGGGCCCTTCGGGCAGGGCTTGTCGTCGCAGAGCGGCTCGGGCGCCTGGCTGGCGAGCCACACCCGCCGGGCGTCTTCGACGCGCTCCCTGTGGAGCGCCCAGATCAGTTCTTCTGTGATAAAGGCCTGCATCACGCACCTCCTTCCGTGTCACCCAGCCAGAAGCGGCCGGTCATCATTGCCTTGAGAGCCTGGACGTAGTTATCGAGGTTTATGCCGGGGTCGAGCGATTTCTGGACCACCATGCCCTGGAACAGCGAGAGCATGATGCGGGCCACGGACTCCGGGTCCACGTGCGGATTGATGTCGCCGCGCCGCTGCGCCGTGCCGATGATGCCCGTGAACGCCCGGCAGATGACGTCGATGTCGTCGCGGAGGGCGGCGGCGATGCGCGGGTTGCGGAAGGACTCGCCCCAGAGCTCGACGTCGACGGCGCAGCCGGACATGTCGTCGATGTCGTCGAAAGCGCCGGCGAGTGCGTTGAGGGCCTCGACGGTGTTGGAGAGGCCGCGCGCCTCCTCGATGCGGACGAAACCCTGGCGGCGGCGTTCGGCGACCATGGCCTCGATGATCTCCTCCTTGCTGGCGAAATAGCGGTAGAGCGCGCCCGGGCTGAGGGAGGCCTCGGCGCAGATGTCCTGCATCGTGGTTTTGTGGAAGCCCTGGCGCCCGAAGCAGGCCCCGGCGGCTTCCAGGATCTGCTGCTTGCGGGATTCGATGTGGGCTTCGGTGACTTTGGGCATGGTCGGGGCTCCGCCGTGAATTAAAAACGAATGCTCGTTCTTTTTATAAACCTTGTGAAGCAGCTTTAATGTGACCTACGTCACAATTCGCGGGAAAGTGTTCGCAGAATTCCTGGGGGGCGAGGGCGCTGATATTCGATGCGCTTGACCCGCTGGTGTACCTGCCCTAGGCTGGCCGCGAGAGAAGGAGGGCCGACCAATGGCTTGGATAGTGCAGGTGATTCTGGCCGGGGTGCTCGCTGCTGCCGCCTGGTGGGGCGGCCAGTATGTCGCCAAATGGGGACGGCGACCGGACTCCGACCGCACGATCGATGCGGATGTCCTGAGCGCGGCCAGGGCTACAGGCACCGTAGTGCGCGTGGCCGGCATTGCCGTCGCTTCCCTCTGGGTCCTGCTCGCCACGCTGAGCAACTCGGTCCATCAGGTGGACGCAGGGCACGTAGGTGTGGTGCGGACATTCGGGGATATCACGGACCAAACGGGCGCGGGCCTCGTCATCACGTGGCCATTCCAGACGCTTGAGGAAGCCAGTGTCCGCGTCGAGCGCTATGACGTCGCCGACATCAATTCGTTCAGCAGAGAGACGCAGGACGTGTTCATCAGCGCGACTGTGAACTACCAGGTCTCGCCGCGCGCGATTCAGAGCCTGTACCGGGAGGTAGGCGCTAACTACATCGA
>DASSZB010000121.1:0-3448 GCA_035702935.1 Dehalococcoidia bacterium | reverse complement strand
TCAAGAGCCCGCAGCACGCCCAGGCGGTCTACCCGGAGCACGACCTGTTCATCCAGCAGACGAAGCTGAAGAACACCCTGCGCTGGCTGATGGGCGAGGAGCAGATCACCCACCTGGGGGCCGAGTACTACCAGGAGTAGCGCCGCCGGGGTCAATCAAACGCTAAGGCTATCTAATTTCTGATTGACCCCGGGTTTTGGTTCCTGAGGACTGATTGTCCCAGGGGTGAAAAACTGTTTTTTGTGTCTGGAAACCGGCGTTTTGGCTGATTGACTCAGCATCTAAGCCTTGGCGCCGGGAATCAATCATACAGGCCGTCGCGGCCGGCGAGATGGCGATTTCCGGTGGGATGTCCATGGCCATATGGTAGAGGTCCTGGTCCGAGGTGTTAAGGGGTAAATGGCACCGGCGGGTTGACGGCGACTGTGTTCGGCGGTGTGGCGGGCGGGAAGTGCCCGGCGGCCGCCAGATCCTTCGCTCGGTGGCGGGCCGGTCCAGGTTTCCACGTCACGCGGTAGGCCGGCGGGGTGCGGCGTCCATCGGCTCAGGTTGACACCGCTGGCGCTGGCGGGTTGCCATTAGCGTCACCATATAATCGGGGCATGCGCATCCGCCGGCTCCACATTTCCGACTACCGCAACTTTGAGCGGCTGGATGTTGACCTGGCGGGCGGCGTCAGCATCTTCGTGGGGGACAACGCCCAGGGCAAGAGCAATCTCCTGGAGGCGGTGTATCTCCTGGCCACGATGCGGGGGCTGCGGGCGGAGACTGACGCGCAGATGATCCGCCGCGAGGCCCTGGTGGAGGGGGTGTTGCCCGCCGCGCGGGTGGTGGCCGAAGGGGAGACCAGGGATGGTCCGCTAAGACTGGAGGTGACCGTGGTTGCGCGACCCGGCCCGCAGGGGCCGATCGGCACGAAGACGGTGAAGGTGAACGGCGTGGCCAAGCGGATCTCGGACGCGGTTGGCCGCCTCACGGCGGTCCTCTTCACGGCCGAGGACATGGAGATGATCACGGGACCACCGTCAGACCGGCGCCGGTTCCTGGACATCGCGCTGGCCCAGGTGGAGCCGGCATACTCCAGCGCGCGTTCTCGTTTCGAGCGCGTTCTCACCCAGCGCAACCACCTCCTGAAACGGATCCGGGAGGGCGAGGCGAAGCACGACGAGCTGGAATTCTGGGACGAGGGGTTGGCCCGAGACGGCGGCTTCATCCTGCAACGCCGAGCGACCGCCCTCGAACAGCTAGCAGCCCTCGCGTCCGAGTCGCACGAGCAGCTCTCCCCGGGAGACACCCTCGGTATGGGCTACCAGCCGCGCCTGGACGGTGAAAGCGTGAACCTGGCCGACGCCAGCGTGGAGGAGGCGGCGACCGCCTACATTTCTGCGCTGCACCGCTCCGTGGGACGCGACGTGGCGGCCGGCATGACGCTACAGGGCCCACACCGTGATGACCTCGCTATTGATCTAAACGGCCTTGCAGCGGCTGGATACGCGTCGCGGGCTCAGCTGCGGACGATTGCCCTGGCCCTACGCCTGGCGGAGGCCCGGTTTCTCACGGACCGCAGGGGCGAGCCGCCGGTGCTCCTTCTCGATGACTTTCTTTCGGAGATGGACGCCGGCCGACGGGAGTCTGTCCTGGGCGCGGTGGCCGGCAGCGAACAGATACTGGTCACGGGGACGGACTGGGACCGGTTCACGCCCGAATTTCGCGCGGGCGCGTCCCTGTTCAGCGTGGAGACGGGGTCACTCCGCCCGCTTGACCCTCCACTGCCGAGAACAGGGAACTCTTGAGGCCGGCGGGCACTGCCACCCACAGGCTTGCCGGAACCACCCTGAGATGGTTCGGAGAATCTTTGCACGGGTCGCCGTCCAGTTGCACGGGCAACGGCGCTTCCCAGTCCATGTGCACTTCGCGGACCCGGCGGTAGACCACGCGGGCGGACCCACGGTGCCGCCGGAAAAGCGTCTGCAGGCCGAAGCGTACCAGGTCGATGCGGCCGCGCCCGAGGTAGGCGCGCACATCCAGGAACCCGTCATCCACCACCGCCTCTGGCGTGATCTGGGTAATGCCGGCGTAGAGCCGCGTGTTCCCGGCGATGAGCATCAGGACGTGCCCGGTCACTTCTTCCTGGTCGAGCCGGAGGCGCATGTGCGTGCCCCGGTAACGCAGAGCCTCCCGCACTGAAGCCAGGGCGTACGCCGCGGCACCCACGCGTCCCTTCACGTCCAGCGATACGTTTTGCGTGACCGCGGCGTCGATGCCGTAGCCGGCCATCAGGAGGAAGTAGGTCTGCCCCGCCTGTCCCACGTCCACTCTCCGCCGCTCTCCCGTGACTGCCTGCTCGACGGCGCGAACGGGACGGCGCTTGAAGCCCACTTCCCGCGCCCAGAGGTTGGAAGTGCCACAGGGGATGTGGGCGATCGCGGTCTCCGATCCTACGAGTCCGTTCACGGCTTCGCTCAGGGTGCCGTCACCGCCGGCCACGAACACCAGGGGTACTCCCGCTGCGGCAGCACCGGCGGCCAGCCTGGTTGCCTCGCCGGGCGCCGACGTCTCCCGCCAGTCGGCGCGCCATCCGTTGGCCCGCAGCCAATCGTTCGCCTCCTGCAGGCGCGACCGCCTGGGCGCGTTGTGCGCGGCCGGGTTGACGATTATCAGCGTCTCCGGGCGCTCCCCCCAGGGTGTGTCTGGCTGCATGTCACCGGCAATCCTATAGTCCCGTGACCCGCCTCGACAACCCTTTCGGCCATGACCGCAACGCAGGGAAGACGTATCATGGCCCCTGTCCCGGCACGCACCAGGCTCGGACCTCAATTTAGCCAACGAGAGGACTAGACATGCAAGAGAAGATCGGCATCAAGCGCCTGGACCACGTCTGCTGGGCCGCGCACCGCATCGACGACGTCCTACCGCTCCTGACGGAACTGATGGGCATGACCGTCGAGGGCCGCTTCGAGAACCCCGAGGCGGGATTCCGCGGGGTTGGGCTCCGCGTCCCCGGCGGCACGGGACACTTCGAAGTGCTGGAGCCCTATGACGAGTCGAGCTACCTGCATCGCTTCCTCAAGGAACGCGGCCCGGGGCTCCACCACGTCACGTTCGAGGTGGAGGATGTCGAACGAGCGGCCCGCGCGATCAAGGACTACGGGATCGAGCCCATGGGGGGCGTTCAGCGCAGTCATGGCTGGGTGGAGACGTACATCCACCCCAAGGACAGCGGTGGCGTGCTCTTCCAGTTCTACCTGGAGGAGGAAGAGCACCATCACCCCAGCGAAGACAGGGACGTCAGCCACAGCCACGAGATGGAGCCGCTGGAGTAGCCGTGACCCTCCGCCAGCCCTCCGAGGGCGAGATCAAGATCAACGGTCTCCGCATCCACTATTTCGAGTGGAAGGGCGCGGGCTCGCGCCCGCTGGTCCTCATGCACGGGCTCCGCGACTACGCT
>DASSZB010000091.1:0-2410 GCA_035702935.1 Dehalococcoidia bacterium | reverse complement strand
AGCGATGGCCGCCTCCAGCTCGTCGGGAGGCGCCTCAGCCACGGCGTCCCAAGTGGGAAAGCGCTGTTTGAGGCGCATGAAGGCACGGCCGGAGTTCGTGTCGGAGGTGTTCTGGGAAAGGATGGTCAGCACGAGCTCGGTCATCGGGTCGCCGTGGGGGCGCCATACCGGCTCGCCATAGATAGCGGAAAGACGGGCGACGATTTCAGAGGGTGGGAGCGTCCGGGCGCGTTTGGCCATGCGCCAAGTATGCGAGACATCGGCGGGTGGCGAAACGCCGGCGCGGGCCGGGAATCCCCCGCCGCCGCGCTATACTGGCCGCGAAGGGCGATTCACCCTTCACGAAAGGATCGGCATGGCTACGGAGCGCGTCCGCCTGACCGCCCTGGCCTCCTGCGCCGGTTGAGCCGGTAAAGCAGGGGCAGAGGCCCTGGCGCAGGTGCTGCGCCACCTCTCAGAACGAATAACCTCCGGACATCCGGACCTCATCGTCGGCCTCGCGACGCCGGACGACGCTGCAGTCTACCGCTTGAACGACGAGCAGGCGGCCGTGATGACGGTGGACTTCTTCGCGCCGTTGGTGGACGACCCGTACGACTACGGTGCGATCGCGGCGGCGAACGCGATGAGCGACGTCTACGCCATGGGCGGGGAGGTGGTGCTGGCGCTGAACGTGGCGGCGTTCCCTGAGGACATGGCGGCCGAGATCGTGGCGAAGATTTTGCAGGGGGGCGCGGACAAGGTACACGAGGCAGGCGGCGTGATTGCCGGGGGGCACACGATCATCGACACGGAGCCGAAGTTCGGGCTGACGGTGCTGGGTCTCGTGCACCCGGACCGGGTGCTGACAAAGGCAGGGGCGAAGCCGGGCGATGTGCTGTACCTGACGAAGGCGCTGGGCACGGGCATCGTGACCACGGCCGCGATGCGCGACGAGGCTTCGCCGGAGCACCTGGAGGCTGCCGTCGAGAGCATGACCCGCCTCAACCGGCATCCCTCGCACATCGTCCGCGAGTCGAGCGCCCACGCGCTGACGGATATCACTGGGTTCAGCCTGCTGGGCCATGCGTACGAGATGGCAGTTGCGTCCGGAGTGGGCATACGGATAGAGGCCTCAAAGGTGGCAGCGCTGCCGGGGGAGCTGGAGTACGCCGCGCGCGGCATCGTCACGGGCGGCGCCGAACGCAACCGAAAGTACCTGGCGGACAAGGTGCGGATTGCTTCGGGCGTCCCGGAGCCGTTGGAGCACGTGCTGTTCGACCCGCAGACATCGGGGGGCCTGCTGTTTGCGGTCGCGCCGGAGGCTGCGGCGGACGTGGAGGGACGGTTTGCTGCGTCGGGTCTGGGTTTGTGCCGTGTGGGGACGGTTGTGGAAGGCGAGGGCGTGGAAGCGGCGTTGTAGGGGCGCAGCAACTAGCGACGTCTCCAACGCTGTCCAGTTGGGCCCAAGCGCATTCGTGCTAGCGCACTGTGTAGTTGCTGCGCCCCTACGGAATCAGCACTGGTCAGACAGACCGGCGCAGGCTCAGATCTCCCGCCGCATCGCCGTCAGGACGGCCGCAACTTCGGGGTGCTCCGCGAGAATCTCGTATTGCGAGCACTGCCTGGCGGCCGGCTCGAAGTCGTCCATCGTGCAGCGCTCGAACCCTTGGCGGGCGAAAAACGGCGCTTTGTCCATGGTGAAAAGGTAGAGGCGCTTCACACCCCGCCGCCGGGCCTCATTGAACGCCTTCTCTACGAGCACGTCGCCGTAGCCTTGCCCGCGCAAATCCGGCCCGGTGATCACCGACCGTAGCAGGGCGGCCTCGCCGTAGACCTCCAGGCCGACACAGCCGAGCAGTCCGCCCTGGCCTTCCAGCACCCAGAACGTGTCCAGGAAATCCCCGGTCCGGAAGGCCGGCAGGTGCTCCGCCATGATCAGCGCGTCGATCCCCGCCAGGTCTTCGGCCCGCGCTCCGCGCAGCTCCACCGTCAAACTGTCACCCTTACATCGCCCGCAGGAGCTTGATCCGCTCTTCCACGGGCGGGTGGGTGGAGAACAGGTTGTTCAGGAAGCTGCCGTGCTCCTTGAGCGGGTTCTCGATGTACATGTGCGCCGTCGCCTTGTTCGCCACCTCCAGCGGCTCCGGGTCGGCCGCGATCTTCTCGAGGGCGTCCGCCAGGGCGTCGGGGTTCCGGCAGAGGAGCGCGCCGGAAGCGTCGGCGAGGTACTCGCGCTGGCGGGACATGGCGAGGCGGATGATGCTGGCGATGATGGGCGAAACGATAATCAGGATGAACGCGGCGACCAGCAGGATGAGCGCGATAGCGCCGCCGCCCTTGTCCCGGTTACCCGAGCGGGCGCCGGCGCCATACCACGTGAAGCGCAGGAGCAGGTCCGCGATCATCGCGATGAGCCCGACGGCCACCG
>DASSZB010000054.1:0-3851 GCA_035702935.1 Dehalococcoidia bacterium | reverse complement strand
TACCGAACGGGGGAGATCCAGGCGACAATGGTGGACGCCAGCCAGCTGGAGACGCTGAAGTCGGAATTTGGAGAAGGAACCGAGTACTTCAAATTCGTAGGCCCGGCCACTTCCGGCCTGTTCTTCCAGATGGAGAAACCGCCGCTCGACGAGCTCGCGGTGCGGCTGGCGCTTTCCCAGGCGATCGACAGGGATGGGCTGAATGCCGTGGTTTTCCAGGGCGGGCATCAACCCACGACGAGCTGGGTTCCGGAGATCAGCGGCGGGCACGCACCGGACGCCTTCAACGCCGAAATCGGCTTTGACCCCGAGAAGGCAAGAGAGAATTTGGCAGAAGCGGGCTTCCCCGACGGCGAGGGTTTCCCACAACTCACAATCCTCACGATTGACTCCCCCACGTCGAAGCAGACGGCCGAGTTCCTGCAGGAGGCCTTCCGGACCCACCTCAACATCGACGTCGAAGTTGAGGTAACGGATGGCCGGGGGCATGCCGCCCGCTTCACTGACGAGCAGTACGAGCTGACCTTGAACGGGTGGCTGCAGGACTACCCCGACCCTGAGAACTGGCTGGTCGGCCAGTTCGAAACGGAGGGCTCGGCGAATCACACGAATTGCAGCGACCCGGAGATCGACCAATTGATGGCCGACGCGCAGTTCAACCCGAACAACGATGAGCGCCTGAGCGACTACCTCAAGGTTGACGAGCTCATCGTCACCCGACTCTGTGGCGTGGCGCCGCTGCGGCACGACGGAAGGCACTGGCTGATTAAGTCCAACATTGTTGGCATGAGCGAGAACCTAAACGGCCAGGACAACGCCATGGCCGGCGACTGGGCTGCCGAGTACTGGGGGCTCTCAGAATAACCGTTGTGGGACCGCGGTCAGGCCGGTCGTGGCCCCGTATCCGAGAGACGTTCGAGGATCTCGTCCACCGTCTCTTCGACGGTCTGGGCTGTGCTGTCGATCCAGACGCCCAGGCCTCGCATGGCCGCGCGGAGGGCGGTGTCCAGGTAGCCCCAGGTGTCGAAGATGTTCTTGTCGCGGCCAGCGTTGCGGGATTTGACGGCTTCGATGTCGGGGACGAGCACGACAAGGCTCCAAGGAAGGCCGGCGAGAGCCTCGCGGTGGATGTCCAGCCAGGGACCGATGACGATGTCGTCGAGGACCACAGTGAAGCCCGCCTCAAAGAAAGACCGGGCGAGGAGGGCGCCGTTGCGGTAGCGGAGCGCGAGTTGCTCGGCGGCCTCGCCCCGCGGTTCGGGCGGCTCCGGCCAGACGCGGCCGGCGACGATCATGTGTTCGAGAACGTCACCCTCGATGTGGACGCCGCGCGGGAAGCGGGCCGCCAAGGCACGCGCCACGGTTGTCTTACCGGCGCCGGGGATGCCGGTGACGAGGATGATTGCAGGAGGATAGTTGGTGGAGTCAGCCGTCATGGTGAGCGTAGCGACCTGTCATGCTGAGGAACCGCATCGCGTGGGGTAAGGGCAGCCGGCGTCGGGATATCACATCATGGTCCGGCCGCCATCGATGTTGATGGTCTGGCCGTGGATGTAACTCGCATCCGGCCCGCAGAGAAAGGCGACGAGCTCGCCGATCTCCTCGGGCTCGCCCTCGCGGCCGAGGGGGATCGTGCGCATGACGGCGTCGCGGATAGGCCCGGGCCGGGTCACGTCTTCCATGCGGTAGGTATCGATAAGCCCCGGGCAAACGCAGTTCACGAGGACGTTGTGCCTGGCCATCTCGGCGGCCAGCACCTGAGTGAAGAGGATGAGGCCGGCCTTTGTCGTGGCATAGACGCCAAAGTTGGGCATCCCCTGGCGACCGGCAATGGAGGAGATGTTGACGATGCGGCCGCCCTGTCCCTGCTCTATGAGCGCCCTGCCCACTGCCTTCGTGACCAGGAACGTCCCGTGCAAGTTCACGTCAATGACCCGCCGCCACTCGCTCTCTTCCAGCTCGACCAGTGGCACGCGGTCGTTGCCCCGGCCGGCCGCAGCATTGTTCACCAGGATGTCGATGCGGCCAAACTCTCGCGTGGCCTCAGCGACGAGCCGGTCGCACTCATCCGCATTGCGGACATCCATGACCAGCGGGAGGGCGCTACGGCCAAGGGAACGGACCTCATCGGCGACGGAATCGATGTCACGCCAGTTCATCGCCTTCTCGTCGTCCGGAAAGGTTTCAGGCGGACGTCCTGAGCCGGTGACCACGATATCGGCGCCGTGCCGGGCGAGAGCGAGGGCGATGTGGCGGCCGATGCCGCGGTAGCGGCCGGCGCCGGTGACGACGGCGACTTTCCCCTCAATAGGCTGGTCCATGGTGGCCGTAGTATAACGGCCTCGTTGAACTGTCGCTATGCTATGCTTTCGCCACTCAGAAGGAGGAAGGAATGGCGACCAAAGAGACTATCCAGGCGTACATGGCGGCATGGAACGAGACGGACGAAGGCAAGCGCCGCGGCTTGCTGGCGACCGCCTGGGCGGACGGGGCAACGTACACCGACCCGATGGCCCATGCTGCGGGGATCGATGAAGTGATCGCGCTGGTGAGCCAGTTCCAGAGCCAGATGCCGGGAGCAACAATCGTCCAGACGAGCGGCGTGGACGAGCATCACGGCCGGCTGCGCTTCGGTTGGACGATGAAAGGCCCGGACGGTGGCACGCGAATGGAAGGTATCGACATCGGCGAGCTGGCGGAGGACGGGCGGATCCGAAGCATCACTGGCTTTTTCGGCCCGCTGCCGCCGGCGTAGGAGCACATGCCCGACGATTGCCTCTTCTGCCGGATCGCGTCGGGGGAGGTGCCTGTGGCACACCTTCACGAGGATGTTCTCGTGGTAGCCTTCGACATACCCGACGGGCACCCGGAGAAGAAGGCGCCGGTGCACTTCCTGGTGATCCCGAAGGAGCACGTGACTTCCGCGCGGGAGCTTGAGGCCCGGCACGAGCCCGCCCTCGGACGGATGGTGGCGACCGCGGCCCGGCTGGCCGAGGAGCGCGGCATCGGCGGAAGCGGCTACCGGCTGGTGATGAACACCGGGCCGGACGCTAACCAGACGGTATTCCACGTACACCTCCATTGCCTCGGCGGGCAGCGGCTTGCGCAAACGGGATAAAATCGAGACATGGAATCCTGGTGCGTCGGCTTTGATGGCGATGATGACGTCGAGCGACATGCCGGCATGCACGATTCCCGTCCCGCGAAGCCGGCCACCCGGCTGCGCGTCGTCTCCGACTGCATCTGACCGTGGTGCTACATCGGCCTCGTGCGGGTCGAACGGCTGCGGGAGGAGTTCGAGGTCGAGTTCGACCCGTACGCGTACGACCTGAAGCCGGGGATTCCGCCGGAGGGATTGTCCCGAGAGCAGGTGTACGCGGGACGTGTCTATCCGCCCGGTTACGTCGACAACATGCGCGAGATGGCGCGACAGTCGGGGATCGACATGAAGCGGCCGGGGATCATTCCGAACACGCGCAAGGCGCACGAGGCGACGGAGTACGCGCGCGACGGCGGGCGCCTGTGGGAGTTCCACAGGGCCGTCTTCACTGCGTACTGGGAGGACGAGCGGAACATCGGGGACGTGGCCGTGCTGGCGGACGTGGCGGTGACCTGCGGGCTTGACGCCGGCGGCCTGCGAGAGGCGCTGGCAGACGGCCGGTACGCGGACCGGGTGCGGGAGCAGATCGAGTGGGGCCGGGCAGCCGGCGTGACCGGCGTGCCGACGGTGATCTTCAATGAGCGGTTTGCTGTCGTGGGAGCGCAGGACTACGAGGTGTTCGCCGACGTCGCACGCCGGATCACGAGCGGGAAATTGAAGGCGGAGGGTTAGCGGGGCGGGACGCTCGGAC
>DASSZB010000005.1:0-2246 GCA_035702935.1 Dehalococcoidia bacterium | reverse complement strand
GCTGAGCCGCTGGGCGATGACGAAGGTCGTGCGCCCGCGCATCAACTCGGCCAGCGCCTCCTGGATCAGGTACTCGGTATGGACGTCGACCGAGGAGGTCGAGTCGTCCAGGATCAGGATGCGCGGGTCGAGGAGGAGCGTGCGCGCGATCGCCACGCGCTGCTTCTGGCCGCCGGAAAGCGTGATGCCGCGCTCCCCCACCCACGTGTCGTATCTGTCGGGCAGGGCCACGATGAAGTCGTGGATGTAGGCCGCCTTCGCCGCCTCCTCAATCGCCTCCTGAGTGGCGTTCACCGCCCCGTAGGCGATGTTGTCGCGGATCGTGGCCGAGAACAGGAACACGTCCTGCTGCACCGTCCCGATCATCTGCCGAAGCGACGCCAGGGTCACGTCCCGGATGTCGGTGCCGTCAATGGTGATGCGGCCGCCGGTGACGTCGTAGAAGCGGGGCATCAGGTTCACCACGGTCGTCTTGCCGCTGCCGGTTGGGCCCATGAGGGCTGTGATCTTCCCCGGCGGCGCGTCGATCTCGATATCCTTCAGCACCGGGCTGATGGCGTCGTACCCGAAGGAGACGTTCTCGAAATGGACGTGGCCGGCCACGTTCCGCAACACGATGGCGTTGGCCTTCTCCTTCACGGCCGATTCGGCGTCCAGGATCTCGAAGATGCGCTGGCCGGAGGAGTGCGCGCGGGAGGTGATCATGATGATCCAGCCCAGGCTCCGCACGGGCATCTGCAGGATCTGCAGGTAGAGGAGGAACGCAGCCAGCTCGCCCACCTCCAGGTTGTTGTGCGCTATCTCGCGCCCGCCTACCCACAACGTCGCCGCCGTCGCCGCCAGCCAGAGGCCGGACATGATCGGGCTGTTCACGGCCTGCAACCGGCTGGACATGAACGAGTCCCCGAAGACGGCCTCCGCCTCCCGCCGGAACTTCTCGCTCTCGTACTCCTCGCGGGCGAACGCCTTCACCACGCGGGCGCCGGTCAGCGCCTCCTGCAGCACCGTCGTCATCCGCGCCAGCCCTTCCTGCACCCGCATCCAGATGGGGCGCAGGGCCAGCGCCATTATGGTGGAGCGCCAGGCGATGAACGGCAGGAAGGCCCACACCACCAGCGTCAGCTTCCAGTTGCTCGTGACCATCAGCACCAGCACGGCGACGAGCAGCGCTACGACGTAGAAGCCTCGCAGCACACCCATCGCCACGAACATGCGCACCGCCTCCACGTCCTGCGTGGCGCGCGACATCAGCTGCCCTGTCTGCTGGCGGTCGTGGTAGGCGTACGAGAGCCGCTGCAGCCGGTCGTAGATGCGGTTGCGGATGTCGTAGGCCACCTTCTGGCTGATCCACTCGCCCAGGTACGTCTGCCCGTAGGCGAAGACCCCGCGGCCAACCGCCGCGGCGACGATGGCCGCCGCCGCGATGGCCAGCAGGTGCTTCTCGCCGGTGGCCACCAGTTCGCCGCCCTGCCGCTCCGGCCCCAGCCCGTAGTCGATCGCCCAGCGGATGAGCTGGGGCATGGCGAGGACCGCCGCCCCCGATGCGATGACGCACAAGAAGGCGAGCGCGGTGCGGTGCTTGTACGGCCCCAAAAAGGCCAATAGACGGATCGGATACATATGCAGGAATCGGAACGCTGGCCCGGTAATCCGATTCTAGACGACCCTCACGTGCACGTAAAGTTAACCGCGCCCACAAACGCGTAGGGGCGCAGCACACGCCGCCAACGGCTGGCCGTACCGAATCGCGCCAGTGATGCCCGGCCGTCCCGGCCATTTTGAACACATCGGTGCTGCGCCCGACGGGGGACGCCGTCTCCCGGACCCCGTCAATCGCGTTGTGCGCCAACGCAGGGACAGTTTTCGTGGGATGTATCGAAGAAATGAGCGGGCCCCGGGCACTCCGCCCCTGCAACTCAAACTACATGGGCCAGGCTCTTAGCCTGGCATCTCGTCTGCCGAACCCTCCTCGGCGAAGGTTAAGCACGTTTGGAGCGGAACGTATTGGCCATATTCCTTCTACTCCAACCCGACGGCGTCCACGAGCTCGGCATACATGAATGCGGCATCCCCCAACTCCTTGGGCGTCAGGTAGAACCCTATGGTGACCTCCGCGCAGTCGCTATTCCCCTGGAAACAGATGCTCTCCTCGACTGCCTGCCTCTCCATATGCGTCCCCGGGATTGCATCCAACACCGTCTGTGGAAGGATGTACACATGAACCCTGTATGGGCTGGCATTGTTCA
>DASSZB010000430.1:0-3971 GCA_035702935.1 Dehalococcoidia bacterium | reverse complement strand
CCTGGAGGTGAGGCTGATGGCCTTCGATGTGTCAGCGGCCACCGCTGCCGGCGCCCAGGCGCTGGTGGACGGGGTGACTGAAGGGCAACTCGCCGAGGTAGTCGCCCTCGTGAACTCCATGCACACCGGAAAGGACTTCTTCGAACCGCTGACGGTGGAGTCGCTCAAGGAGCGCCTGGGCCGGGACCCGCAGTACGGCCTCGGGCACCTGCGCGGCGTGACCGACGGCGGGAAGCTCGTTGCGGTGGCCGGCTCCTGGGACAAGGGCGCCACCACGGAGCAGATCCACGTGGACCTGGCGACCGGCGTCGAGACACGCTCCAGGGGGGCAGTAGTCACCGACTGGGGCTGGGAGCGCGATTATGAGACGGCGTTCGCCGGCCTTCTGCGCAGCCTGGCCGCGGGAGCGCAGGCCCTGGGACGGGACAGGCTTGTGATATGCGAGCCACGGCCGGGCATGATCCCCGATCCGGGGCTCCCGCGGGAAGTTATCGCCGTCAGCCTGTTCACGCCATCGTTCGACCCGCCGGAGGCAGACGCCATCCGCGGAATCTACGTAGACCTCCTGACGCTGTAATCCGGCTTTGGGGCGTAGGGTTGAGCATACGCCGCCCCGCTAGTTGCCGAAGTCCCAGCCCAGCCCGGCGTGGTAGCGCTTGAGCACGTTCTTGGCGATGAGGATCTTGTGCACCTCGTCCGGGCCGTCTGCCAGGCGGAGCGTGCGCGCGCCCTGGTACATCGCGTAGAGCGGGAGGTCGCCGGTAACGCCGGCGGCGCCCCAGACCTGGATCGCCCGGTCCACGACGCGCTCGTAAGCCGCCGGGACGAAGACCTTGATCGCGCTGATGTCCGTCCGCGGGTCGCCGTAGGCCTCCATCTTCTCCGCGCAGTGGATCGTCATCAGCCGCGCCGCCTGGATGTCGATGTAGGAGTCAGCGATGAAGCCCTGGATGAACTGCTTCGTCTCCAGCAAGCCGCCGTGAACCTCCCGGTTCATCGAGCGCTCCACCATGAGGTCGAAGGCGCGCCACATCTGGCCGACGGAGTTCATGCAGTGGTAGATGCGGCCGGCGCCGAGCCGGTCCTGCGCCGCCTGGTGGCCGGTGCCCGTCTGCCCCAGCTGGTTCGTGACCGGAACGCGCACATCCTCATACCGGATCTCGCAGTGGTCGCTGTCCTGGCCCCAGACGTTGATGCCGCGGACGACGTTCACGCCCGGCGTGTCCTTGGGGACGATGATCTGCGTCATCTTGCCGTTGCGCTCGGCGGGCCCGTCGGGGTCGTCCGTACGGCACATGACGATGAAGAAGTCGGCCCGCTTACCGTTGGACGTGAACCACTTGTGGCCGTTGATCACCCACTCGTCGCCGTCGCGGCGGGCCGTGGTCTTGATGGAACGCGGGTCGGAGCCAGGTGAATCGGGCTCGGTCATGGAGAAGCCGGACTCCATCTTCCCTTCGATGAGGGGGATGAGCCACTTCTGCTTCTGTTCATCAGTGCCGTACTTAACCAGGATCTGCTGGTTGCCGGAGTTGGGGGCGACGACGCCAAATAGCGCGGCCGCGCCGACGGCGTAGGCCAGCACCTCGTTCATGTACGCGTGCTCCAGGAAGTTGAGGCCCGCACCGCCGTATTCCACCGGCAGGTGAGGCGCCCAGATGCCCGCCTGTTTCACCTTGTTCTTGATGTCCTCCCGCAGCTCGCGGGCGTGCCGCACGTCGCTCTCCTGGAAGCGCCCGTCCGTGCGCCAGGCCCAGAGGATGCTTTCGTTGGGAAGGATCTCCTTGTTGACGATCTGGGCCGTGAGTGAGCGGACCTCGTTGATGCGCTCGTTCAGGGTCGGGACGGGCTGAACGTTCATCTTCATGGCGGACCTCCTCGGGTCGGGCGGTTCTGGCAGCCGCGGCTTTATGGCGGCTCCATTCTAACGCGCACGTCAAGGTTGTTACCAGAGGATGTCCGGACATTGACCGCCCAGGTAGGCGATGGCGTCCGCCGTACCCTATTTCTTACCGCAGTACTTCGCGCCGACAAAGTGACCGCCCCAGAGCGGAGCAACCGGGCAGAGCCCGAAAATACCCGCGGCGATCGGGATCAGGCCCAGCGCAGCAACGGCGAAAGCGAGCGCGCCGTTGAGGAACAGCAGCGCGGTGAGGATGATGGCTACTCCGAATGCGCCGCGGGCCGTCCGGCCGTAGATAGAAGCCATGAAGCGCTCGAACGAGGAAGAATCTTGCGTGGCAGACATTTTGTGTGCACCTCCATGGTAAACAATACTATACCCCATAGGGGTATGTCTAGCGGGTGACATCTCGCGCTTGAGCGGCTGTATGCGGTAAAACAGAACCTGCGGCCCGCGTCGGCGGTGATGGCCCTGAAACAGCGGGACCCCAGAAGGAGAAAAGAAATGGGACGCAAGGTCTTCGTTATCGGTGTCGGCATGACCAAGTTCGAGAAGCCGGGCAGCCGCGCCTGGGATTACCCGGACATGGCGAAAGAGTCCGGCACCAAGGCCCTCGAGGACGCCGGCATCCCCTACAGCGAGGTCGAGCAGGCCGTCGTGGGGTACGTCTACGGCGAGTCCACCTGTGGCCAGCGCGCCGTCTATCAGCTCGGCCTGACCGGCATCCCCGTTTACAACGTCAACAACAACTGCTCTACCGGCTCCACCGCCCTTTTCATGGCCAAGCAGCTCATCGAGGGCGGCCTATCGGAATGCGTCCTCGCCCTCGGCTTCGAGAAGATGCAGAAGGGCTCGCTCGGTGCGACGTTCACGGACCGCACCAACCCGATGGACCAGCACCTGAACGCGATGATCCAGCTGCGCGGCTTCGAACCGCATCCGCCGGCGGCGCAGCTATTCGGCAACGCCGGCCGCGAGCACATGGAGAAGTACGGCTCTACGCCGCTGCACTTCGCCAAGATCGGCTACAAGAACCACAAGCACTCCGTAAACAACCCCTACTCCCAGTTCCAGGACGAGTACACGCTGGACCAGATCCTGGAGGCGCCGATGGTCCACGACCCGCTGACCAAGCTCCAGTGCTGCCCGACCTCCGACGGCTCCGGCGCCGCCGTCCTGGCCAGCGAGGAGTTCGTCAAGAAGCACGGCCTCCAGGACAAGGCGATCGAGATCCTCGCCCAGGAGATGGTCACGGACATGCACGACTCGTTTGACAGCAAGTCCTCGATCAAGCTCATCGGTAGCGAGATGTCGCGCGTGGCCGCTCAGCGTGTATACGAGCGCACGGGAATCGGGCCGGAGCAGATCGATGTCGTCGAGCTGCACGACTGCTTCTCCGCGAACGAGATGATCACCTACGAGGCGCTGGGCCTCGCCCCCGAAGGCCAGGCCCACAGGCTCGTGGACGAGGACGCCTTCACCTACGGCGGAAAGGTCGTCGTCAACCCGTCCGGCGGCCTGATCTCCAAAGGCCATCCGCTGGGCGCCACCGGCCTGGCACAGTGCTCCGAGCTAACCTGGCAGCTCCGCGGCAAGGCCGACAAGCGCCAGGTGGAGGGTGCGAAGGTCGCCCTCCAGCACAACATCGGCCTGGGCGGCGCCGTCGTAGTCACGATGTACCGGAAGGGCTTCGCCTAGCGCCTGCCTTCTGCCGGTGTCATCCTGAGCCTCGCTTCAAGGCCAGGTCGGGAGCGCCTCTGCGTAACCTGCAGCAGTCCGGAACTGGAGACGCGAAGGATCTCGCGCCTCCTATCGCGACAACAACCCGGCGTCAATCACAAACTGCGCCCCGGTCACATAGCGCGCTCGGTCGGAGGCCAGGTAGAGCACGGCCTCGGCGACGTCCTCGGGCTCGATCCAGGGGACAGGCAGCAGGTTCCCCGCCGACCGCTCGGCGATCTCCCGCGGCGTCGCGCCTTCGAGGGCGGCGAGCCCGTCGTTCATCGGCGTGTTCACGCCGGTCGGGTGGATCGAGACGGCGCGGATGCCGTGGGGGGCGAGCTCGATC
>DASSZB010000420.1:0-3604 GCA_035702935.1 Dehalococcoidia bacterium | reverse complement strand
GAGGACGCCCGTGTCGACCGCGTCCTGCGGCTCGCGGTTGGTGGCGGAGATGAAGCGGACGTCGACCACCGCGTCCTGCTGCTCGCTGCCGACCCGGCGTACCACGCCGTCCTGGATCACGCGCAGCAGCTTGGCCTGGAGCGGCATCGACATCTCGGTGAGCTCGTCGAGAAACAGGGTGCCGCCGTTGGCGGTCTCGAGCAGGCCGGGCTTGTCGCGGTCCGCGCCGGTGAAGGCGCCCTTCCGGTGGCCGAACATCTCGCTTTCGAGCAGCGGCTCCGGCAGGGCCGCGCAGTTGATCGGCACCAGGGCGCGGGCAGCCCGGCGGCTGTTCTGATGGATGAACTGGGCGATGACTTCCTTGCCGGTGCCGCTTTCGCCGCTGATGAACACAGAGGCGTCGGTAGGTGCCACCTTGCGGGCCAGCTCGACCGCCTTGCGGAACGTGGGTGAGATGCCGATGAGCGCGATCTTCTCGCTGTGCCCGTGCTGCTTCATCAGCTGGACCCGGAGGTCCTGCGCCTCGCGGGACATCATCACCGCGTGGGAGGCACGGCCAATCAGAACTTGGAGGTGGGTGGCGGAAAAGGGCTTGGGCAGGTAGTCCCAGGCGCCGGCCCGGAGCGCCTCGATGCTGCTGGTGACGCTGGGATTGCCGGTCATGACCACGACGATGGTGTCCTTGTACGCGCCCAGGGCGGCCTGGAGAATCTCCAGTCCCGAGATCTGGGACATGTACAGGTCCACGAGGATGATGTCGAACTTGCGCCGCTTGACGGTCTCCAGCGCCTCCTCGCCGCGGCCCACGAGGGTGACGTTGTAGCCATCCATCTGCAGGACGCTGGCGCAGCTCTCCCGGAGCGTGCGCTCGTCATCCACCACGAGCACGCGGATGCTGGCCTTGATTTCACTGGGAATGGAAAGGGGATCGCGGGGCGCATCCGAGGGCTGGCTGCTGGCGCCCTCCGACTGCGTGAGCGGGTGGGCCATCCGGCACTCCTGGTCAGGTGGACAAGCGTCCGCCGTCTCCCGGGCCGGGAGACGGTCTCAGTGTACCTGGACGGGCCGGGGGACAGCCCGCAATGCTGTGCTGGAGTGTCGTTTATACCACAGAGTGCGGCGTTTGTCAAGCACCTGTGAGGCGGCACCGCCACGGGGGAGGAGCCGGGCTCGGCCGACATCGTTGTTCGGCCTCTACACTTAGCGGACTAATTGGTGAACTTGGTGGGCACCTGATCGAAGGCGCGGATCCGCTCCCCGGTCCCTCCTCCCTCGCGCTTCAAGTCGCGCAGCGCCGTCGTGGCGCGCAGGAGGAGTTCCACGGCGTCGACCGACGATTCCGCGAAATCGGGGACCGCGCAGTAACCGGCTCGCAGGCGCAGCGTTCGCTCTCCGCCCCGAACCGGGATGGGGGACGATTCGACGGCACCGCCTAACCTCCGTGCCAGGCGCACGGCAGCCTCCGGGCCGGTAGCCGGCGCGATCACGCCGTACTCGGCCATGCCCAGCCGGCCGATCGCATCGGAGGCCCGGCCCGCCTGCCGAAAGAGGAGCGCCACCTGATCGGACATGCGGCGCGCCTCGTCCTCCGGTGTCTCCTCCGCACTCTCCTCGATGTCGGGCGCGAACACGACGCAGGCGACCGGATCACGCCGCCGGAAGGCTTCGGCGCCGATCTCCCGCGCCCGCCGCGAGAGGCCTCGCATGTTGTAGAGACCGGTTCCGGGATCGAGAAGATTCTCTTCCCGAAGACCGTCGACCTCCCGCTTGCTCTCGAGGAAGGTATTGAGCTTGAGCAGGAGCGCTTCGCCATCGAGCGGTTGCCCCAGGAACTCCCAGGCGCCCGCGCGATAGGCCTCCAGTCGCTGGGTACGGCCGGAAGGCCCCGAGGTGGTGATGACGATGGGGGTGGTGGCGCTGAAGCGTGGATCGCTGCGCAGGGCGCGGCAGACCTCGAAGCCGTGCATGTCGGGCATCTGCGCGTCGAGAATGATCAAGTCGGGCTGTGACGTGCGTGCGCGCTCCAGTGCCTGCTGCCCCGTGTAGGCACGCACCACCGCATAACCGTTGGGCCCCAGGATGCTCTCCAGGGACCGCGCCGACCATTCCTGGTCGTTCGCGATCAGGACAAGCGGCGCGTTGGGAGCCTTATCTCGATTTGCCATTGAGAGAGCCGGAAACGGGGGACAGCAGAAGGGTTGAGCGGAAACCGGACCGCAGGAGTCGTGCAGGCTGGTGGGGAATTCGTAAGACCATGTATCACCGTTGGTTGGTGTGCGTCAGCGAGTTTTCCCAGACCCGGATAGCGGGAGTGGTGCAACAGTTTGGATGCTGGACCGCCACGTTTGGAGCACACCTGCGCGTGATGGAAGGACGCATCCAACTTGTGGTCCGAAAGCAACGTAGCCGGGCGGAGGTCGTCCGGCGGTGCGGACCCTGGCATAGGATGGTAACATTGTATAAGATAGGGGCTTAGATATCCAGACCTCAAACCGGTTGTCAGCATGTTCGCTGGGCGCGCTTTCGCGGCGTCAATATTGAATCTTGTCGGGTTCACCCCGACCGGCAGTGCCAACCCTGCTACCACGGTTCAGCATGGCCCAGCGACCTGCACTCGACACCCCGGCTGGCACCGAGGCGCCGTCCGGCGCCCACGGTGACGACAGTGGACGCCCCTCCGCCGAGCTTCGCGTGGAGCGTTCGCGCTTCAGCCGCTTGCTTGCCCGGTTCGGGCTGGGCGAGTTGACGGATCCGATTCTCCGTCCCGCCAAGCCTCCCACGGGCCAGGGGCCGAACAGCTGAGCACAAGTGAGACGCGTCACAGGGATTTCCGCTCGGAGTTATTAGTCTGAGCGGCAGCGCCTGCGGCTACGCACGACCCGCTTCTCCGCGCTACCGGTACGCAGCTGAGGCCCCAGTGGGCGACAAGGATTGAAGGCATGGGCATAGCCACCTCGGGGCCGCGGCGACAGCCATCCCCGCAACTGCTGACGGGTTCGATGGCGCCGGCGCGGGTCCGGGTGTCGGGAGCGCATGCCGCCATCGAGGTGATCCAGGACCTCGCCGTCCACCGGGCCATGAACCTGTTCATCGCGGCGGTGGCACTTTTCGTGGCCCTGCCCCTGTTGTTGCTCATCGCGATCGCGATCAAGCTGACCTCGCGCGGGCCGGTGTTCTACAGCCAGGAGCGCGTCGGGCTGGATCGCCGCACCTCAAACCTCAAACCCGAGACGACTCGCCGCACCCGCGACTTGGGCGGCCAGCCGTTCACGATCTACAAGTTCCGCACGATGCGGGTGGACGCCGAGGCCCACAGCGGCGCGGTCTGGGCCACCCAGAACGACCCCCGGGTCACCCCGGTGGGGCGCTTCCTGCGCCAGTACCGGCTGGACGAGATCCCCCAGCTGCTCAACGTGATGCGGGGCGAGATGAACATCGTGGGCCCCCGGCCCGAGCGGCCCACGATCTTCGCCGAGCTGCGGGAGCACATCACGGAGTACCCGCTGCGCCAGCGGGCCAAGCCGGGGATCACCGGGCTGGCCCAGATCTACCATCACTACGATCGCTCGATGGACGACGTGCGCACCAAGGTGCGCTTCGACCT
>DASSZB010000405.1:0-2131 GCA_035702935.1 Dehalococcoidia bacterium | reverse complement strand
CAGCTTCGCACCCACGACCGCAGCGGTCGCGGCAGGGACCACCATCACCTGGACGAATCGCGACGATGTGCCGCACGCGATCGTCAGCACTGAGCAGAAATTCAAGTCTCCAGTGCTCGATACCGACGAGAAGTTCTCGCATCGTTTCGATGCGCCCGGAACCTACAACTACTTCTGCTCGCTCCACCCACGCATGACGGGACAGGTGAAGGTGGGGTAGCACCAACAGGAGGAATTCACTATGCGCGTTCTTTTTGCGGCCGCTGGAGTGGCCGCACTTGCAGTCGGGGCCTTCGCGTGCGGAGGCTATGGTTCATCGCCGACGGCGCCTGGCGGGTCGCCGACTCCGCCGCCGGCCAACGCCATCACCATCGATGTCGTCAGCGAAAACGGTGCCCAGTCCTTCTCGCCCAATCCGGCCACCGTGCCGGCCGGACAGATGGTGGTGTGGCACAACGTGGACAGGACCACACATCGGGTGGTGCTAAACGACGGGAGGCTCGACACGGGAAACCTCGCGCCCGGCGCGTTTAGTGCGCCGATGACGCTGAACGCAGCCGGCGCTTACCATTGCTCGATTCATCCCGACATGGTCGGGACGCTCAGGGATCAGCAGTAATTCTCGGGAGGAACGTTGTTGCCGACCGCGGTGCGGCGGGTTTGGCGCCCTCGCACCGCGCGTCCGGCGGGGCCCGGCACGGTCGTCGCCTCATGGCAGGGATCCTCCTCCGCCGCCGCCCACCTTCTCGCCTACCACGCTCTGACCGCCGGCGCCGGAAGGGTGCCGGCCCCGCCTGCCCGGTGTCCAAGGCTGGGCCGCCGGCCCGTCCTCAGGCCTGTAAGTGCGCTGTCCGGGTACTGTCCGGGTGTTGTCCCTCGCCACGGCGCTCCCCATCTCGCAGACTGCCAGGTGCCGCGTAACCACGGATCGATTCGTTCCTTCCAGAGCACCTGGAATCGCCGATTGGAGGAGAGAACCCGTGCGAGTGTCACCTCAACGTCTCTGCCTGGAGGAACCCGATGAGCCGGCGCAGAATGGCGCCCGCTCGAGCCCTTCAGTTCGGTCCGATCCGCCCACCAGTGGCACCCCCCAGGGAATAAAACGGCCACTCCACGCTATCCCGACGATACAGCCGGCTGGAGAACGGGACATTCCGGGGATGTCAGATGTCAAGAATGAGGGCGCTGGAGGTGCCTGGACCACTTTCGAGGCAGAGGCCATGCCTCATATGCCCCGGCTGTTCCGTCTGGCCATGTGGCTCGAGCGCAACCGTTCTGAAGCTGAAGACCTCGTCCAGGAGACCCTGATGCAGGCGTTGAAGTCGTTTCACCGTTTCACGCCCGGAACCAACTGCCGCGCGTGGCTCGTGACGATCCTGTACCACGTGCGCAGCAACCGGATCCGCGCGCGATCTCGAGTGGTGTTGGTCCCGGACGAGAACCACTTCATTGCCGAGACCGTGCCGATCGCGCCGTCGATCCCTGATCGCCTGACCGACGAAGAAGTCTTAGGGGCGCTGCGTGATCTGCCGGAGGCGCACCAGCAGCTCATCCTTCTGTGCGACATCGAAGAGTTGACCTACCGGGAGGCCGCCGCGGCGCTGTCGATCCCGATTGGGACGGTGATGTCACGCTTGCACCGGGCGCGGGCGCTCCTGCGCGAGGCACTCGCGCATCTAGCCGACACGATGGTGGCGCCGGCGGCGGTGGCCACGGTTGACCGACAGGGTTGAAACCAATGGATGAGACAGCGATGCAGCAGCAAGCGCTCCGAGATGCTCTCAAGGGCGCATTCGAACGGGACGAAACGTTGCGCGCCAGGCCGGAATTCATCTCCGGCCTCGCCGCGACGCTGCGGGCGCGTGCCAGAGAGCAGCAGAAAGAAAAAAAGATCCGATGGGATTGGCTTCGCGCCGGACTGGTTGCGGCGGCTGCCCTCTGTGTCCTTGCGGTCGGCATCGGCTCCCGCGACCTCGTCGCGGCGCGCCGTTTCGAAACGTTGGCCCGCGAGGCTGTCGGCGACCATGAGGCCTGCCTCGCCAGTTACACGCCTGGCCGGCGGCCGATGTCGCTGGCCGAAGCGGGGCGGCGATTCGACCCATTCTATTCGGCGCTGCAGGCGGTGACGCCG
>DASSZB010000345.1:0-3293 GCA_035702935.1 Dehalococcoidia bacterium | reverse complement strand
CGGCTTCTTTGGCGTAGTACTGGTGAGCGTCGTGCATGGCGCATGCCTTATCGCGGAGCAGGCGGCCGGCTTCGAGTTCGAGCGCCATGTCGACGAGCATGCCCTGGACGTACTGGAAGCGGGCGATGGGGCGCTTGAAGGCCACGCGGCGCTTAGCGTGGGCCAGTGATAGGTCAAGGCACTCCGCGGCGAGCCCAATGGCGTTCGAGGCGAGGTAGAGCCGCGTGATGTAGAAGCCGCCGGTGACGATGGCCTGGCGGCCGCTACCGCGCCCGCCGAGAAGGTTCATGGCCGGGACGTGACAGTCGTCGAAGGACAGTTCGCGTGTGTCCGACGAGCGGAGGCCCATCTTGCGGAGGGGCGGGCCTATGGTGTATCCGGGCGTGCCGGTGGGTACGATGACGATACCGAAGCCTTCGTCGGTGCGGCAGAGGACCATGGCGAAGGCGCAGTTTTCGAGGCCGGCGTTGCTGATGAAGATCTTGCTGCCGTTGAGGACCCAGTCGTCGCCGTCGAGGACAGCGCGGGTCTTGAGGGCAGCGGTGTCGGAGCCAGCATCCGGCTCTGTGATGGCCCCGGCGGCGACGATGTCACCGGCGATGGTGGGGGCGATGTAGGTGTCGTGCCAGGCGGCGACCTGATCTTCGCCGCCGCGGGTCATGGAGTGGGCGCCCTGGATGCCGACCCAGAGGGTGAGGGCCAGGCTCATGTCGGCGCGGCTGATCTCTTCAACGGCCAGGCAGAAGGAGAGCGAGTCCGTGTCCGTCCCGCCGAATTCGGCGGGGAACGGCATTCCCGCGACGCCGAGGCCGCAGAGGCGCTTGTAAAGGGCGTAGTCGAAGCGACCTGTCTCGTCACGCTCGGCTGCGCCCGGCGCGACCTCCTTGCGAGTGAAGTCACGGACGGTGCGGCGGATGGCCTCCTGCTCTTCGGTGTACGAGATCATCGTCGCGCCGCTATCAGGCTTTCGTCACGTCCACCATCACGCCGCGGTCGGTGGGGACGGGCTGCCAGTGCCAGGGGCGGTACTTGAGGTGGCCGTAACCGCCGGCCATATGGAGCCACTTGACCATGCCGGGCTCGACGTCTGCCTGTCCGTACCAGTTCTTGTGCTGGTACGGCTCGAAGCCGTTGTAGACGATGACCTGGCCGGGGCGGACGGACGGCGAGAGCTTGGCGGCGGTAATGAAGGAGCCGACATCGCTGGTGAGCGTGATGCGGTCGCCATTGGCGATCCCCCTGGCTTCGGCGTCGACGGAGTTGATCATGGCGAAGGGCTCGCCGCGGTGGGTGTTCTGGATGAGGTTGTTAGTCATGTTCATCGAGTGCACGCTCCAGCGGGGATGGCCGCTGGTGACGAAGAATTCGCGGGCTCCGCCCTGGCCCGGATCATCCTTGTGCACCGGCAGCTCCTCGCCCGCCTCCAGGAACCAGTCGTGGTCGATGGAGAACTGGGTGCGGCGGGTGAGCGTGGGGGAGGGGAGCTTTTCGTGCACGTGCCAGCCAAATGGGGAGAATGTCCTGTCGGATTCGAGAGTCCCGGCCTGGGCGAGGCCGTGGCCGATGAGGCCCCAGCCGGTCCAGCGGACGTGGCCAGACTCGCGGAGGCTCTGGAGGCTGGTGCCTTCGGGGAGGACGCCGTAGACGGCGTCATCCTTGAACGTCTCGTCCCAGCGCGTCTCCTCATCGGCCACGGCGCCGTTCACCGTCAGGCGGGCGGCGGCGCCTTCGAGGTCGACGGCAAGGCCTCCGCGCGTGGTGTATTTGGAGAACCCGCGGGCCTTCGCGCGCTCTTCGAGCTTCGCCAGGAGCATGACGCTGATCTGGCCGTCGGGCTTCGCGTCGTCCGGTGGGTCGACGGCGCGGTCCATGAAGACGGTGTTCAGGTGGTGGACAGCGGGCATGCTGACGCCCAGCTTCTCGTAGTGCTGGGCGGCGGGCAGGATGTAATCGGAGTGCATGCCTGTGGTGTTCATGCGGAAGTCGATTGAGACGATCATCTTGAGCTTGGGCCACAGATGCTCAAGGAGCTGCACCTGGCCGCCGCGGTGGCGGCGCAGGACGTTGCCGCCGGACTCGATGAGGACGCGCGGCTCGACCTCCTGCCAGACCTTGGCCATATTCTGGTCCCACCAGCCCTTGTCCATCGCCTCCTGGTAGTACTCGTCGAAGGAACGCTTCATGGTGGGGTCCGACCAGCCGGGCCGGTTCCAGCGGTCCCTGTATCCGAAGTGGTGATACCAGAGGAAGACGGGCGGGAACATCTTGCCGAGGCCGCCGAGGCGGGAGCCGGCCATTTCGCCGGCCTTATTCAGGATCATCTCGTTCGTCAGAGTGGGATCGTCCGCGGTGAGGAAGCGGCGCATGGAGATCATCTGCTTGTAGAGATCGAAGGCGGCGTCCTGGCCCAGGCGGCCCTTGGCGCCGAGGAGGGACGTACCGTCGAGCGCGGAGATGGCCCAGGACTGGGTGCCGTTGCCCTGGCTGCCCCAGTTGCCGGTGAGGGCGAGCACCAGGACGAGGGCCCTCTCCATGAGGTCGCCGTGATAGGACTTGCCCATCGTCCAACCGGCCATGATTTTCGTCTTCTTCGCGGCGATCTTGCGTGCGAGTGACCGGATCATCTCCGGGCTGGCGCCGCAAACATTTGCCGCCGCCTCAGGGCTGTAGGCCTCAAGCGAGCGGCGGAGACGCGCGAAGACCGGCTCTACCTCTACTTCTGTGCCGTCAAGAAGGCGGGCTGTGCCGGTGCCTTCGAGCGCGGGATTGACATCGCCCAGCGCAAGGGTGCCGCGGGGCGCCGGGACGACCTGGCGGGTCTTGGTGTCCAGCCAGAAGAACTGGTCCTCGCGGTCGCCGGCGTTGTACTCGTTGCCGCGGAGGAATTTACCAGTGTCTTTGCGGACAAGCAGTGGCAGGTCGGTCTGCTCCTGGACGAACCTCCGATTTACGAGCCCTTCGTCAATGATGACGCGGCACATGGCCAGCGCGAGGGCGGCGTCGGTGCCGAATTTGACCGGAACGTGCTGGTCCGCGTGAATGGCGGTGGGGCTGTAGTCGGGGGCGATAACGACGACCTCGCCGCCGTTGTAGCGGCATTCGGGGACGTAGTGATACCACTGGATGGCGGAGTAGACGGGGTTATTGGCCCAGACGATGATGAGGTCTGCCAGGAACCAGTCGTCGGCCGAAGCGACCGGGTTGAACTTGCCCCAGGAGAGGTAGAACCCGGGGTTCCAGTCCTGAAACTCGGCGCCTCCGTCGGTGATGGGCGAGCCTATTTGGCCGGTGAA
>DASSZB010000312.1:0-8097 GCA_035702935.1 Dehalococcoidia bacterium | reverse complement strand
GCGCGTAGTCCAGGAAGAAACGATCCACGATCTTCTTCCGCTTGCTCTCACCGGTGGCGTGCTTCGGGTTGTCTTTCATCGTGACCGTGATGCACTCCACGGGGCAGTAGCGGGCGCAGACCTGGCAGCCGGTGCAGAACGGCTCGTCGTTGTCGAAGTTCCAGAGCAGCACCGGGAAACCGCGAGAGCGATGAGGCAGCACCTTCTTCTCTGTCGGGTACTGGACGGTCACGGGCTTGCGCATTGCGTTCCGCATCGTGGTGCCGAGGGCTTTGACAAGGCCGATCATGGTTAGAGGACACTCCCTACGCGTTCAAATCCGGGCTGGTAGCGCACGCCGGAGACCCTCGCCGCGCGGTACGTGACGTAGAGCGCGAAGGCGGCCGCGGCGCCGGAGAGGACGGTCAGGATGACGTCTGGCCAATCGTACACCAGCACCAGCCCGTTGATTATGATTTGCAGGAACGCCAGCGGCAACAGGATCTGCCAGCAGTACTGCATCATCTGATCGATGCGCAGGCGGGGCAGGCTACCTCTCGCCCACATGAAGAACAGGATGAAGGCCGAGGTCTTGATGAGCATCTGGATGACCTGCGGCGCGGCCGAGTCACTGCTGATCGGCCAGTTCCAGCCCCCCAGGAAGAGCAGCGACGCCAGGATTGAGATAAGCACGAGGTTGACGAACTCGCCCATCTGGAACATCGACCAGCGGATGCCGGAGTACTCCACGAACGGGCCCCCAACGACCTCCGATTCCGCAACCGGGATGTCGAACGGTTGCCGGTACAGCTCCGCCAGGCCGGCGATGGTGAAGATCAGGAAGGCCAGCGGCTGGTAGGCAATGTTCGGCACGGTGTCCTGCTCGCCGACGATGAAGCCGAGGTCCAGGCTCTGCGAGAGCATGGCCACGGAGAGCACGGCCATCACCAGGGGTATCTCGTAGCTGATCAGCTGCGCCGCCGCGCGGACGCCGCCGAGCAGCGCATACTTGTTGTCCGAGCCCCACCCCGCCATCACGAAGCCGACGATGGAGAGGCCGGAGACGGCCAGTATGTAAAAGAGCCCCAGCGACAGGTTCTTGACGAACAGGTCCGCCGTAAAGGGCAGGGTAACCAGTGCCATGAGCACGGGGACGACGATGACGAACGGCGCCAGCTCGAACGTCCAGCGGTCTGCCGTTTGGGGCCGCACATCTTCCTTCGCGAGAAGCTTCACCGTGTCCGCAACGCCCTGGAGGAGTCCGTACGGGCCTACGCGCATCGGTCCGAGCCGCCCCTGGAGGCGGCCCATCACCTTGCGCTCCAGCCACGTCAGCAGGATCACCGCGACCGGCACCAGGAGACCGACGATACCCATGCGGGCGATGGCGTCCACCCAGGCGTTGTCCGCGATCAGACCGAGGATCACGGGGACACCTCTGCCGCCCCACCCCGCCGGGAAGATGGAAGGAGGAAGATGGAAGATGGATGGAGGAGGCCCGGGCTGGTAAACGGGCGTCGTCCACACTCCCCGCCCCGCCAGATTCCTTCGCTAAGGTGCGCCAGCGTGCTAAGGGCGCCGTGTCGCTCAGAATGACACCAGTTGCTCACCGGTCCACCTCGCCGAGGACGATGTCGATGGACCCAAGGATGATGACGACATCGGCCACGTAGTGGCCCACGGACATGGCCCGCAGGGCAGATAGGTTGCAGAAGGAGGCAGCGCGGACCTTGTGCCGGTACGGTTTGTCGGAGCCGTTGGAGACCAAATAGACGCCGTACTCGCCGCGCGGGCCCTCAGTACGCATGTAGACCTCGCCGGCGGGCACGCGCAGGATGCGCTTCATGCCTTCGGCCATCGTGGGACCCTCCGGCATCTGGTCCAGCGCCTGATCGATGATGCGAAGGGATTGCTCCATCTCGGCGACGCGGACGGTAAGCCGGTCGAAGACGTCGCCCTGGACGCCGGTCGGGATATCGAAATCGAAGCGGTCATAGATGGCATACGGCTCGTTCTTGCGGATGTCGTACTGGAAGCCGGTGGCCCGCAGCATGGGGCCGGTGAGTCCCCAGTTGATTGCGTCTTCCTGCGTCACGCGGCTGAGGCCGCGGCAGCGGGCGAGGACAACCTCGTTGTCCAGCAGCAGCCCGCGCTGGTCCTCGATGCCTTTCTTGATGTGCCCCACGACTCCGCGGCAGCGCTCCTTGAAGTCCTCCGGCACGTCCCAGGCGACACCACCCGGACGGAAGTAGTTGTACATCAAGCGCTCGCCGGTGATCTCCTCGAAGAAGTCCTGCATAATCTCGCGATCGCGGAAGGCGTACATAAAGGACGTCCCGAAGAGCCCCAGGTCGGTGCCGAAGGCGCCCACGAACATGTAGTGGCTGGCGATCCGCCCCATCTCCGCCAGGATCACGCGGATGTACTGCGCCCGCTCTGGTACGGGCATACCGCCGAGCTTCTCCACGGCTTCCACGAAGCAGTGTTCGGTGTTGAACTGCGAGAGGTAGTCGGTGCGGTCGTGGTAGCCAACGGCCTGGCGGTAGTCGCAGTTTTCGGGGAGTTTTTCGTTGCCGCGGTGCATGTAGCCGATGACGGGGTCCACGTCCTTGACCAGCTCGCCGTCGACTGTGAGCACCATCCGGAAAACGCCGTGAGTCGCCGGGTGCTGCGGCCCGACGTTGACGTCGATGTCGACGGTTTCGAGCTCGTGCTCGTGCTCGGCAGGGAGAGTGTATTCCCTGGTCATCCCCTAACCGCCCTGCTCCTCGGCGAACTTCTTGAGCGCCTCGGCCACGGCGGCGCGCTCATCTTCCGGCGAAAGGCCCTTGGCGCGGGCTTCTTCGCGCGTCTTGGTGATCAGCTTGGCCTTGGCCTGGGCCAGCTGGATCTTTGATGCCTGTGTCTGGGGCGCCGCTGCTGGAGCTGCGGCAGCCGGCGCGGGCGCTGCGCTTTCGTCGGAGAACTTCTTCAGGGCTTCGGCGACGAACTGGCGCTCTTCCTCGGCAGACAACCCTTTGGCCCGGGCTTCGTCGCGCGCCTTCGTGATGACCCTGGCCTTGGCCTGCGCCATCTGGATCTTGGCCGCCTTCGGGTCCACCGGAGCGCCGGCAGTCGGGGCAGCAGCAGCCTGTGCGGCCTGCTCCTCCTCCCATTTGGCCAGTGCGGCCTGCACGGCGGCCTTCTCGTCTTCAGCGGAGAGACCCCTGGCGCGGGCGTCCGCGCGCGTCCTGGTGATGATCGCGGCTTTGGCCTGGGCGGCGGCTATCTTCGCGGCCTTCTCGTCAACGACAGGCGCGCCGCCGGCCGTGGCGGCCATCTGGGCTCTGGCCTGGTCGATGGTGTCCAGGTAGGTCTCCTGCCACTCCTCGATCTCGGCGAGGGGGTGGGTCTTGCGGAGGACGTAGTAGCCGAGACCCTCTTCGGTGAGCAGCGGCCGCAGGTCCGGGTGGCCGTCGTAGACGATGCCGAACATCTCGTGCGTCTCGCGCTCCAGCCAGTTGGCCGAAGCCCAGATGTGGCTGACCGTGGGCACGTGCGGGTCTTCGTAGGGGCAGCGCACCTTGATCAGCACGCCGTGGCCGTGCCGGTACGAGCGGAGCATGTAGACGGACTCGAGTTCCGTGAGCCAGTCCACGCCGGAAACGCAGCGCAGGAAATCGAAGGCCAGGTCAGGATGGTCCTTTGCTGCCTCCATGACGCGCCGGAAATCGTCCCTCTGGACGGTTATCGCTTCGTCGATGGGAGTTTGCGAGGGCTCAAGTTGGACGTCGGGAAGGATCTTCTGGAAAAGCCTCGCCACGGGACCGGCAACGGGCGCGGCGGGGGTGGGTGCAGCTTCCTGGGTCATCTGATCAGGCGCCGATCTTGCCGCGCTCTTCCATGATCTTCTTCTGGAGGGCCAGGAAGGCGTCCATCAGCGCCTCCGGCCGCGGCGGGCAGCCGGGTACGTAGACGTCCACCGGGATGATCTTGTCGACGCCCTGGAGGACGCGATCGTAGCGCGTGTAAGGGCCGCCGTTGGTGGCGCAGGCGCCCATGGAGATCACCCACTTGGGGCTCGGCATCTGCTCGTACAGGAGCTTGACCGCCGGCGCCATCTTCTTGGTCACGGTCCCGGATACGATCATCACGTCGGACTGGCGCGGGGAGGGCCAGGGCACAATGCCGAAGCGGTCCAGGTCGTGCCGAGCCATGAAGGTGGAGATCATCTCGACGGCGCAGCAGGCCAGCCCGAACGTCATCGGCCAGAGCGAGGACTTGCGTCCCCAGGCCAGCAGCCAGTCAGCGGGCGCCTGGGCGATGCCGGGCAAGATCTGCCGGTAGGGCGCCTTCCCCTGGCCGTGCGCGACCTCGGCAGGCCGCAGGCTCTTGACCGAGTGGCGGATCTCAGCGCTGACGGCGTCTGAGACGGCCTGCTCGGGGTCGTCCCGTACCTCGTATACATCTATCTTCTCGTCGGCCATAGCGGCTCAACTACCTCCAGCGCAGCACACCCTTCTTCCATGCGTAGAGCAGGCCGAACGCCAGGATGGCGATGAAGACGATCATCTCGTAGAACGCCTGCTCGCCGATCTGGACGAAGGTTACGGCCCATGGGAAGAGGAACACTGCTTCGATGTCGAATATCAGGAAGAGGATGGCGAAGAGGTAATAGCGGAAGTGCACCTGCGTGCGTGCGCGCCCGATGGGAAGCATGCCGCATTCGTAGGTGACGGCTTTGTCTCGGCTGGGGTCTTTGGGGGCAAGGAGGGCGTTACCGATAAGGGCTCCAGCGACGAGGAGCACGCCGAGGATAGTCGCTATGAGGACTGCTACATAGTCGGCGAAATAGTCGCTCAGCATGGGTTCAAACCCTTCTGAAAACAGTGTGTAGAAGTGATTGTTCCATTCGCCACAAGCGATGCTAGCACGGCGATATTCTACTGTCAAAAACAAACTGGATTGTTCGTTAATTCACCGTTAGAAGGCGGGTCCGAGGCCGCCGCCACGGTCACCAGGGGCTGTGACATTTGGGTGTTGGCGACGGCAGTCTGGTCCGCTAGGCTGCGTCCCGTGGCAGGTTATGATCCGCAGATCCATCACCGCAGGTCAATCCGGTTGCCCGCGTGGGATTACCGCGAACGCGGCGCCTACTTCGTCACTATCTGCACACATGAGCGGCGGTGCACCCTGATCGGCGCGGGAATCCGATCCATTGTGCTCGAAGCATGGCGCGGGATACCCGATCATTTTCGGTACGTGAGCGTCGACGAGTTCGTCATCATGCCCAACCACGTTCACGGCATCATCTGCATTGACGTAGGGGCGATGGCATCGCCTCGCCCCAACCGCGTAGGGCGAGGGAGTCCCTCGCCCCTACGACAACGGCAGCCACGAGGCGCTGATCCGGGATCACTCGGGGCTGTAATTGGGTCGTTCAAGTCGCATGCGGCGTACCGTATCAATGGTCTGAAGGGCACGCCCGGAGCCCCCGTCTGGCAGCGCAACTACTACGAGCGCGTCATCCGCAGCGACCGGGAATTAGAGCGCGCCCGTGAGTACATCATGGACAATCCCCGGAAATGGGCCGTCGATAAGCACAACCCCGCGAACCTCGCCGATTCGTAGGCGCGTGCCGAGCGATGGGCATTCCTCCGACCGCCCCGGGCGAGGGAGTCCCTCGCCCCTACGCGGGGCCAATCGCGCCTTAGCGCGGCTGGAGGACCATCTGAGTCTGGGTGACGATGGCGATCAGGGCGCCGTCCTCATTTGTCAGGCGGGTCTGCCAGACCATGGTGCTCTTGCCGCGGTGGATGGGCGTGCACTCGGCGATTACCTTCGAGCCGATGGGCGCGGCGCGCAGGAAGTTCGTCTTGGATTCGAGTGTGGTCGTCCCCGCACCGGGGGGCAGATTCAGAACAGTGGCGACGGCGCCCAGCGTGTCCGCGATGGACATCGCCGCGCCGCCGTGCATGACGTCCGGCACAGTGCAGTGCTCCAGGCCCACCGTCATCTCCGCCCGCACCCGTTCCGGCGTGGTCTCGGTAAAACGGAGCCCCAGGAGGCCGGAAAAGCGGCCCTCGCCCAGCTTCTGGAACGTCTCTGGGTCCATCTGATGTACCCTCCCCCGTGGGGCGCGTCACGACGCGCAGCTACCCCAGCTCCGCCAGGCGTCCCCGCAGGCCGTCCGATCGGGCCTGCGCCGCCGCCAGTTTCTCGCGCTCTTTGGCGACGACATGTTCCGGCGCTTTCGAGAGGAACTGCCCGTCCTGCAGCTTGCCCTCCAGGCGGGCCATCTCCGCTTCGGCGTCCTTCAGCTGGCCCGCCAGTTTCCCGCGCTCGGCATCGACGTCGATGAGCGCCGCCAGAGGCATCACCACCTGCGCACCGTCAAGGACGGCAGAGGCGACGCCCGTGCTGGGCATGTCGCCGGCGCCAGGGACGAGGTGCAGGGGACGGGCGCGGGCGAGCGCTTCCACCAGGGGGCGCGCCGCATCGAGCACCGGACGCAGCCCGTCGGAGGCAATGTAGACTTCGACGAAACGCGCCGGGTCCACGCCGCGCTCGGCGCGGATGTTGCGGATGGCGCGGACCACGTCCCTAACGGCCTCAACACCGGCCTCCGCCTGGGCGTCCGGTTCGCCCTCGCCGAGGGGATACGACGCGACCATGATCGACTCGGGCTCGAGGCCGTCCACGGCGCCTCGCAGGTACTGCCAGACGGCCTCGGTGACGAAGGGCATGATGGGATGGAGGAGGCGCAGGGACGCCTGGAGGACGTAAGCCAGGACCGGCAGCGGCGAGCGGTCGCCTTCCCGCAGGCGGACCTTGGCCATCTCCAGGTACCAGTCACAGTAGTCGCTCCAGATGAAGTCATAGAGCAGGCGCCCTGCCTCGTTGACCTGGAATTCTGCCAGGAGCTTGTTCGCCTGCTGAGCGGTGGCCAGTAACCTGGAGACTATCCAGCGGTCCTCCAGGGGCCAGTCGCGGCGTTTCTCGACAGTGCGGCGGTCTTCCGGCAACCGGACGCGTTCCTCGCCGATGCTTTGGACGACGAAGCGGGCGGCGTTCCAGACCTTGTTCGCGAAGTTGCGGCCGCTTTCCAGCTTCTCGTCGTACAGGCGGAAGTCGTTGCCGGCGGCGCCGCCGGTGGCAAGCGTGAAGCGGAGGGCATCGACGCCGTACTTGTCGGCGGCGACGAGAGGGTCGACGACGTTGCCGACGCTCTTGCTCATCTTGCGGCCCTTCTCGTCGCGGATGATCCCGTGCAGGTAGACATGGCGGAAGGGGACGTCCTTCATGTTGTAGAGGCCCATCATGATCATGCGGGCCACCCAGAAGAACAGGATGTCGTACCCCGTCTCCAGGACGGAGTTGGGGTAGAAGTATTTCAGGTCCTCCGATTCTTCCGGCCAGCCCAGCGTCGAGTGCGGCCACAGGCCCGAGGAGAACCAGGTGTCCAGCACGTCCGGATCCTGCTCCAGCGATGTGCCTTTGCACGCCGGGCAATCCGGCGGGTCCTCGACGGCCGCGATCTCGGCCCCGCAGTCTGTGCAATACCAGACCGGGATGCGGTGCCCCCACCAGAGCTGGCGTGAGATGCACCAGTCGCGGATGTTCTCCATCCAGTGCATGTAGACGCGCTCGAAGCGCTCGGGCAGGAGCTGGATTTGGCCATCTTTGACAACCTCGATGGCGGGCTTCGCCAGCGGCGCCATCTTCACGAACCACTGCTTGCTGACCATCGGTTCCACGATCGTGTCGCAGCGCTGGCAGTGGCCGACGGCGTGCGTGTGGTCGACGATCTTTTCCAGCAAGCCCAGCCGGTCGAGGTCCTTGACGATGAGTTCGCGGGTCTCGAAGCGGTCCATGCCGTTGTAGGGACCGGCCTCCGCGTTCATCGTGCCGTCTGTGTTGACGGCGACGATGGCCGGCAGGCCGTGCCGCTCGCCGATATCGAAGTCGGTGGGATCGTGGCCGGGCGTGATCTTGAGGGCACCCGTGCCAAACTCGGGGTCCACCGCGTCATCGGCGATGACCGGGATGTGGCGCTCGATGATGGGCAGCAGCACCTTCTTGCCGATGAACGGCTTCCAGCGCTCGACGGATGGGTTCACCGCGATCGCCACGTCGGCC
>DASSZB010000135.1:0-2716 GCA_035702935.1 Dehalococcoidia bacterium | reverse complement strand
GGCGATGGGGCGCACGGGCACGGCCGACGAGGCCAGGAACTCCGCTGAAGAGGTCGCCGCATTCGCCCAGACAACCTCGGGGTTGCCCTCCGAATAAGCCGTTCCTCCCGCTAGCCGCGACCAGCCTCTTTCGCCAGTTCGCCGCATCGGTCATCATAGAGACAAGGTGACCGGCGGGCGGGCGGTTTTGAAAGGCAGGTTGCGCTCATGGATCCCAGGACCAGGAGCAGCTCGGCCGGGCTGGCCCGCGCCGCGGCCGCCCTCATCTCAGCGGTAGCCCTTCTCTCTCTTCTTGCCCTGTTTGCCGCCGCATGTGGTGGTGATGACTCCGACGACGACGGCGCCGCCAACGGCGGTGGTAGCGTCGGCCAGGTAGTCCAGGTCGCCGGTGGTTCGTTCGTCCGCGTGACTCCCGCCGAGCTTCAGACCATGCTCGAGAGCAAAGACTTTCCCTTCATCAACGTCCACATTCCCTTCGAGGGCGAAATCGAAGGTACTGACCAGCACCTCCCGTACGACCAGATCCTGCAGCGGCTGGGCGACCTGCCAGCCGACAAGGGGGCAAAGATTGTCCTCTACTGCCGCAGCGGCGACATGAGCACCCAGGCCGCCGGCGAACTCGTCCAGGCGGGGTACACGAACGTCTGGGAACTGGGCGGCGGCATGATCGCATGGAAAGAAGCCGGCCTGCCGCTCCTGACCGAAGGATGAGCGCCTTCCGGACTCCGGTCATCATGACCGTACGGGGGCCGATTGCCCCCGAGGACCTCGGCTTCACCTCGCTGCACGAACACATACTGGTGGACGCGGCCGATGTTTTTCGCAGCCGCTATCGCCAGATACTCCCCAACGTGGACATGCCTGACATACCGTTTGACATCGCGGAACGTTCGACGCTGCGGCACGCGATCCTCCTGTCCAGCGAAAACCTCCGCCTGGACGACGAAGAGGCTGCCGCCGGGGAGGTCAGCGATTTCCGTGAGGCCGGCGGGGCCGCCATCGTCGAAACCGGCTCTCCCGGCATTCGCATGCCTGCGGATGTCGTGGCCTTCAAGCGCATCTCGGAGAAGACGGGCGTGCACATCATCGCCTGCACGGGTCTGTACGCCGAAAATAGCTGGCCTGAGCGCTTCCATGGCCTGACGCGGGACCAGTACGCCGACTATCTGCGCGGCGAGATCGCGAACGGGATCGGCGACTCGGGCATCTTCCCGGGCCAGATCAAGGTAGCCTACGAAGGGTCAACCGAGTCCGCCGACGCGTACACGCGGGCCGCCGCTCTCATCTCCCGGGAGTCCGGCCTGTCCCTCCAGGTCCACGTCGGCCTGCTGCTGACGAACGCCAACCTTCGCCAGACTCTCCTGCCCATCCTCTTCGAGGGGGATTGTGTGCCTGAGCGCACCGTCATCTGCCACGTGGAAAACTGGCTCGGCCTCCTGCCGTTGACCCAGATAGTGAAGGACCCGCGGTCGATCCCCTGCGACCTCTTCATGCACAAGGAAGTGCTGGACCGCGGCTTCAACATCTGCTTCACGTGCCTGGGCGCCGAATGGGACCTGGAACAACTGGGATTCGCCCACCGGCCGGACTGGTATTACCTCGCCGGCCTGCTGGCTCTCATCGAGGAGGGTTATGCCGGGCAGATCTGTCTAGGCCACGACGTCTTCACCAGGCTGGACACCCGCCGTGGTGGCGGCTCCGGATTCACCCGCATCCACAACTTCGTCCTGCCGACCCTGCGCAAGTGCGGGGTCTCCGAGGCCGATATCCATCGAATGACGGTCGAGAATCCGGCGCGAATACTCACGTACTAGGCGGCCCGGATCGCGCGGGCCGGCTTACCAATCGGTCTGGGAACGAGAATGTTACTCGGTGAGACGATCGCGGCGCTCTTCGTCGCTGATGCGCACTCGTTCAGCACCCATTTCGCGCAGCCGCTCACCCTCTTCGCGCCCGAATGACGATTTACAGCTCTCGCACTCGTAGCGCGTGACCTTGTCGGCCTGGCCGATATCCTCGGCTGAGTCCCAGTGGGGCACCAGTGCCACATGAGGACACTCTGGCTCGGCTACGCCCACTGCGGAAGTTGCTTCGTCCTTCCGATGTAACAGGCGATTCAGGAAACCCATGGGTCTCCTCCTTTCACCGGACGGCTGGCCTGCCCTGCGGACGATTATCCCACCAGTGGCCGGAGATTGCGAGCCTGCTGACACTTGCCTCCGCGTGCTCTCGCTCAGTGTCCCCTGGCCCTCAGCCATTCCCGGTCGATTCCTGCACCGTATCCGGACCACTTCTCGAACTCCACTACTAGCAGTGAGTCCCCTTCGCCCATCTCGCGCGACAGCATATCGCGTAGCTCCGAGGGTTCGAGCGGCGAATGCAGCAGGACGGCGCCCGGCGGGGCGGCTCGGATGTTCTCCGCGTCCACCCCGTGATGGAGTGCCGCCAGGACGGCATCCGGCCGTGCCGATGAGATAACCAGCTTCAACGACCCGGGTCCGACACTGATCATTTGAGATACCGGGTAAACCACTCGAGGCAACGGTTCCAGGCATTTTTGGACGTTTCCTCCCGGTAGCTCGGCCGGCCCTCGTTCATGAAGGCGTGCCCTGCGCCTGCATATGAATGGAACTCGTGGACCACGCCCAGCCGCGTCAGCTCGGCGTCGATCTTCGCCACGTCCGCAGGGTTCGGGTTCGGATCGTCCTCGCCGAAC
>DASSZB010000001.1:0-2367 GCA_035702935.1 Dehalococcoidia bacterium | reverse complement strand
GCAGCTGAGGAGGCCGAGAAGGCCGAAGCGGCGGCTGCGGCGGCGGCAGAGGCCGGCGAAGCGCCCACGGAGGAAGCAGCCGAGGAGTAGGTCGCTCGAATTCGATAGGGCCAAAAGGGGAGGCGAACCGCCTCCCCTTTTCGTTTGGCTTATTCCAGCCGGCTGCCGATGAGCGCCGGCACGCCTCGCAGGAACTCTTCGGCCGCCAGCGCCCGTCTCCCGGAGCGCTGTGCCTCCCGTACGGCGAGCAGGCCATCAACCGCCTGGACGGCAAACGGCGGGCTGTCCGGCACCGACTCGCGCTGTTCCGCGCTCAACGGCACCACTGTGCCCGGCTCAGCTTGCGAGGGTGCGTCGACAGGCCAGGCACGCCAGATGCGGATGGTGTCGCGATCGAAGTGCGTGAAGGCGCCGGGCCAGGGGTTGCAGGCCCGCACCTGCCGCCAGATGGCCGCTGCCGGCTGATGCCAGTCGATGGCGCCGTCCTCCTTCCGGAGGAGCGATGTCTTAGTGGCCGCGGAATCATCCTGCGGAACGGGATCGATCTCACTGCCGAGCCAGGGCGGCAGCGTCTCGGCGAGGAGATCCGCGCCGGAGACGGCAAGCTTATCTGAAAGCGTGCCGGCGGTGTCCTCCGGGCTGATGGGGTGGGTGCGCTGGGCAAGGAGGGGGCCGCTGTCCATTCCGGCGTCCATGAGCATAATCGTGACGCCGGTAACCTCGTCACCGGCCAGGATGGCCGCCGGGATGGGGGAAGCGCCCCGGTATTTCGGCAGCAAGGAAGGGTGCAGGTTGACGACGCCCCGCGGCGGGATGGACAGGAAGTCCGGCCGCAGGATTTGCCCGAAGGCGACGGCCACCGCGCATTCGGGGGAAAGGGCGCGCACTGCAGCAAGGGCAGCGGGATCGCGCAGGGATTCCGGCTGGAGGACGGGCAGGCCCATCTCGAGCGCGGCGACCTTAACGGCTGAGGGCCGCTCCCGGCGTCCTCGACCGGCCGGGCGGTCCGGTTGGGTGATGACAGCGGCGATGTCGTGGCCGACGGCGACAAGGCGCTGTAGGGAAGGGACGGCGAAGGCGGGAGTGCCGATGAATAGGATCGTCATCGTTGCGCAGAGTCCTGCGCGATTCTAGCATGGAGAAACCCAACGCGGACCTGTGCGTTGTAGATGGCAGATGATAGACATTCTGTTCCCCCTGCCGCGGAGGCTCCCCGTGCTGGCGGCCGTCCTGGCGCTCTGTGTCCTGGCGCTGGTTGCAGCCTGCGGCGGCGACGACAGCCTGACCTCTGAGGAGGAGGAGACACCGGACGTAGTCGTCAGTTTCCCTTCGACCAGCGGGGTGCTGACGCCGCGGGCCCGCAAGACGCCGATCCCTTCGGAATCACCCTCGCCGACGCCGCTGCGGGTGTGCGCTCCCAACCCGGACCCCGCGCCGGCAAGCGTACTCCAGGTGATCGATCCGGTGGGGGAGCAGCGGGTCAAGGTGCCCTTCTATGTGCGGGGTTGGGGCTCGAACATCGGGTTCGAGAACCAGGGAGTGGCCATCGCGATTGTGAATGCCAAGCAGGAAACAGTGCAGGTCCTGGACGTGCCGCCGCAGCCTCGGACCTTCAGGGTGGCGCCGGCGGGCATGGAGATAACGGATTTCACGCGGCCGTTTGGTGCGGACATCGTCATCCAGAACATACGTGAGCCCACACCGTACTGCTTGTGGGTGTACCAGCAGACGGACGAGCGCGGCACGCCCAAGGGGGTCGTGCAGATCCCCGTGGTCGTGGTGCCTTAGCCTTCTCCGATGGCGGGCGCGTCTTGCAGGGTCCACTCGTGGACGTTGCGGAAGCGCGAAGCCGTCGTGAACAGGGTCCCCATCTCGATGCCGTTCACCTTGCCGGTGACGACGTAGGTGAAGACCGGATAGTAGAGAATGATGCTGGGGACATCGTCGTGAAAGACCTGCTGGAACGTGTAGTAGAGCGCCTGGCGCTCGTCCAGGTCTGACGAACGGCGCGCCTGCTCCATCAAACGGTCGGCGTCATCGTTTCGATAGGCGGCAATGTTGCGGCCGTTGTCTGCTGCTTGCGAGCTGTGCCATGCGGGATAGGGGTCCGGGTCCGGTCCCGTGTCCCAGCCGAAGATCGCTGCCTGGTACTGGCGGGGCAGCAGGTGGTCCTTGACGAGGTCGGAGGAGTTTTCGCGCACGACCGTAGCTGCAATACCGGCGTCGCCCAGCTGGTCGGCGATGAGGTCGGCAATGGCTCCGCGGGTTGGGTCGTCGTCTGTGATGAGGGAGATGCGTAGCTCCACGTCACCCTTCTGGCGCACTTCGCCACCATCTGGCATCTGCCAGCCGGCTTCGTCGAGGATA
>DASSZB010000395.1:0-3287 GCA_035702935.1 Dehalococcoidia bacterium | reverse complement strand
CTCGTCCTGAGGTATCGAAGGATGAGCGCGGGGCACACACCCTCGGCGAACCAAGAAGGCGGCCCACCAGGACCGCCTTGACTTGCTCCCTGCTACTTGCTACTGGCTTGGTCTACTGACCTCAAGCCCTCGCCGCCTCCCGCTCCTTCGTCGCCTCGTCGATGATCTTTTGCGCCATGTGCGCCGGCACCTCTTCGTAGTGCGCGAACTCCATCGTGAAATACCCGCGCCCCTGCGTCAGCGACCGCATGTCCGCCGAGTACCGTTGTACCTCCCCCAGCGGCGCCTGCGCGTCGATCGTCGTCATCGCGCCGTCCGGCGTCATGCCCAGCACCTTGGCGCGTTTTCCGTTCAGGTCGCTGATGACGTCGCCCGTGTTAGCCTCCGGCACCGTTATCCGCATGTTCATGATCGGCTCCAGCAGCACCGGCTGCGCCTTCTGGCAGCCTTCCTTCAGCGCCATCGAGGCCGCGATCTTGAACGCCATGTCCGACGAGTCCACCGGGTGCTCCCGGCCGTCGAACAGCGTCACCCGCGTGTCCACCATCGGGAAGTGCGCCAGCACGCCCTCGTGCGAACCCTCCATCACGCCCTTCTCCACCGATCCGATGTACTGCTTCGGTACCGTGCCGCCCACGATCTTGTCCACGAACTCCACGCCGGCCCCCCGCGGCAGCGGCTCCACTTCCAGCGCCACGCGGGCAAACTGGCCGTGGCCGCCCGTCTGCTTCTTGTGCGTATACTCCGCCTGCGCCTTCCCCCGGACTGACTCCCGGTATGGCACCCGCGGCAGGTGCAGCACGAGCTCCACGCCGAACTTGCGGTGGATCTTCTCCATCGCCACGTCCACGTGGGCGTCGCCCAGGCCGGCGATGATCATCTCACCCGTCGCCGGGTTGCGTTCCAGGCGCAGGCTCGGGTCTTCCTCCACGATGCGCTGCAGCGCCGTCCCCATCTTGTCCAGGTCGGCCTTCGTCTTCGGCGTGACGGCCACGCTGTACGAGGGGTTCGGGAACGATATCGCCGGCAGCGTCACCGCCGCCTCCTTGGCGCCCAGCGTATCGCCAGTCTGCGTCTCCGCCAGCTTGGCCACCGCCCCGATGTCGCCGGCTACCACCTGCGGCACCGGCTCCTGCGTCTTCCCCGTGATCCTGTACACCGGTCCTACTCGCTCGGCCGCGTTCTTGTTCGCGTTCCACGCCTGCGAATCTGCCTTGAACGCCCCCGAGAATACCCGGAAGTACGTCAGGCGCCCTACGTAGGGGTCCGCCGCCGTCTTGAATACCAGCGCCGTCAGCGGCTTCGAGGCGTCCGCGGCGATTTCCTTGCTGTCGGTCTTAAGCGGTCGCTCCGCCGGTGACGGGAAAAGCGTCGTGATGGAGTCCAGCAACCGCCGCACGCCCGGCAACTTCGTCCCGCTGGCTGTCAGCACGGGCACGATGCTGCCGGCGCCGATGCCGGCGCGCACGCCTGCTCCCAGCTCCTCCTCCGTCAGTGTCTCCCCTTCCAGGTACTTCGTGATCAGCGAGTCGTCCGTCTCCGCCGCCAGCTCGATGAGCTTCTCGCGGTACGTTTCAGCCTGCCCGGCCATGTCCGCCGGGATGTCCGCCTCTTCCGCCTTCTCGCCGGTGTATGCCTTCATCGCCAGCAGGTCGACTATGCCGCTGAACGCCGCCTGAGACCCGATCGGAAGCTGCAACGGCACGCACTTCCCACCCCAGAGCGACTGCACCTGCGACAGCGCGGCCGCGAAGTCCGCGTTGTCCCGGTCCATGCGGTTCACGATCACCGCCCGCGGCAGGTCCAGCTCGTTGGCGAACCGCCAGGCGAACTCCGTGCCCACCTGCACGCCGGAGACCGCGTCCACCGTGATCACCGCCACCTCCACCGCCCGCAGGCCGCATTTCACCTCGCCCATGAAGTCCATGTACCCGGGTGTGTCCAGCACATTGATCTTGTGCCCGTTCCACTCCAGCGGCAGGATCGAAAGATTCAGGCTGAACTGCCGCTTCTGCTCGTCCGGGTCCCAGTCGCTGACCGTGCTCCCGTCCTCGATCTTTCCCAGCCTCGTCGTCGCGCCGGCGGCGAACAGCATCGCCTCTGCCAGTGACGTCTTTCCCGTGCCGCTGTGGCCGACAAGCGCGATGTTCCGGATCTTCTCCGCTGGGTACTCTTTCATGAAGGGGCTACCTCTCCTTCAGTTTTGGGGCTCTCTGCGAGTTATATCCTACCGATTCGCGCCCTATCATTAAAGCTGGCGCCGGGCTTGGAAGCAGCACGTCCCCTTGACATCGTTAGCTGAGGGTCGATAATTATGGCAATCCCGGGTGTTCTTACCTGCCCCCGGCACGAGCAGGCCATTGAGCACCATTCGCTCGACTTCGGTTGTCTAGATTCGATTGGAGGCGCTATGCCCTGGCAGATCAGCGGACAGTACGTCGAGACCTGCAACTGCGATTTCGTTTGCCCCTGCGTGCTCACCCTGATGCAGCAGACCACCCATGGCAACTGCACTTTCGCCATGGGCTACAGCATCGAGGGTGGTTCTTTCAACGGCACCGACATGGCGGGCGTCAAGTTCGTCGTCGTCGGCTACACGCCCGGCAGTATGAACCTGGGCAACTGGGACGTCGGCCTCATCGTCGATAGTGCCGCTTCCGACCAGCAGCGGGAGGCCGTGATCGCCATCGCCAGCGGTCAGGCCGGCGGGCCCATGGGCGCGCTTGCCGGGCTCATCGCCAACTTCAAGGGGGTTGAGGTGCGTCCCATCCGCATCGAGGGCAGCGGCAGCAACTGGACCGTGTCCGTGCCCGACATGGTGGAAGAGGGCGTCGCCGGACAGGCCGGAATGGGTGGCGACACCCTGCAGCTGGTCAACACCGGCCATCCCGCCGCTGACCGCCTCGCGCTAGGGCACTCCACCGGCACGCGCATAAACGCCTTCGGCATCACCTACGAAGAGATGAGCGGCCGCAACAACGGCCATTTCGCCCCCTTCGACTGGCGCGGCGGGTAGCCGCCGCAGCCATGGTCACATAGCGCCGGGCGTCCCCATGACGGCAAGCATCGTAACCGCTGACTCCTACCCGCTCCCGCGCGAGCGCAACCTCATCCTCGCCTCCCTCCTCGTGCTCGCCGGCGCCGCCTGGGCCGTCCTCGCCTGGCAGGGCGCAGGGATGGACGAGATGAGCCTGACCATGGGCATGAGCGCCCCCCTCTTCATCGCCCTCTGGGCTGTGATGATGGTGGCCATCTTGTTCCCCACGGCTGCACCGATGATCCTCATG
>DASSZB010000315.1:0-4452 GCA_035702935.1 Dehalococcoidia bacterium | reverse complement strand
GAAGAGCGCGCGGCGCGCGAGGAGACCCGCACGCCCCAGCAGCGGCCCGGGCACTAGACCCGGCCCACGAAACAAAGGCGGCCGCTCACCGGAGGGCCGCCTTTGTTTATCCGTATGCCTGTTGTCTAGTCGCCATTCGCCGCGGCCTACGGCCCCGCGCAGGCCGGCCCGTTGAATGCCCGGGCGCCGCCCAGCATCGGCGGATGCCCGGGCGGGCCCGCGACAAGCGCCGCCAGATCGTTCAGCGATATGCGGCCCCCCAGAATGAGGTCCCACCGGGAATCGTAGCCAGGGCTGCCCGGAGAGGTGTTCAACCGCTTTGTCGGCGCAACGAAGCTCGCGAGATCGCTGAGGTTGATCCTGTCCGTGCTCGTCCCGCTCCCCGCCAGGTCCGCCGGCCAGGACGCGCTCGGCCCAACCTCAGGCCCGGCGCCGCACCCGCTTGCAGGGTTCGTCCCGATTTTGAACTGCGCCTCCGAGAACGCTCCCGCCTGGGGCGGCCCGCCCGGGCAGCCGTCGTCGGCTACGCCGTCGTCACTGGCACCGCCCGCGCCGTCTTCGTTCATGCCGTTCCCGCACAGGGGCATCCCCCCCTCGGCTATGTCCATGTATCCGTCATTGTCATCATCCGGGTCGCAGACATCCCCCTGCATGTCCCCGTCCATGTCTTCTTGCAGCGGGTTGGGCACGGTGTCGCAATTGTCCAGCGAGTCCACGATACCGTCGCCGTCAGTCTCGGCGTCCCCGCAGAACGTGTCGAGCGCCACCGAGCCGTCGTTGATGGCATAGATGTCGATTGGTGCGCCGGTTGCCTCGTCCACGACTTCCACGTTGGCCAGGGCAAGCGGGCTAAGCGAAGGGGCAGCATTCTGTGCTTCGATAGTTATGCGCGCAAGAACTCCGGGACCCCGCTCGCCTGTAAAGGCGAGCTCGGCTACATAGAACGAGCCGTCACCGTCCGGGACGGTGTCTGAGCCGTTGAACACGAAGTTGCTCAGTAGCTGGTGCACGTCGTTGGCCACGACTGAGACGGCATAGGGGTTATAGTTTAGCGTGAAGGCAAAGGCGATTGCGGACTTATTGGTTGGTATGCCGACCGGTCCGACCACAACATCGATATCGATTCGGTCCGCGACATCTTCGTCGGCATCGAGGATGTCGTTGTTGTTGAGGCGCGAGCATGGTTCCACGCTGCCGATGGAGGTGGGAGTGTTCGCCGGCGTCCCATCCTCCTGCGTGTCTACGGAAACGTTGTCTATTGGCTCGCAGGCGTCTCCGAACCCATCCCCGTCAGTATCCGTCTGGCTGGGATTGGCTACAGTCGGGCAGTTATCGGATAGATCCGGCACCGTGTCATTGTCATCGTCCGGATCACAGATGTCGCCTGCCCCATCCGCATCAAGGTCCTCTTGGCCGGGATTGCCCGTGGAGGGACAGTTGTCCGTACCGGTGCAAAGGCTGCTACCCTTGCCGGGGTCGCAGTAGCCGTCGAGGTCCTGGTCAACTTGCGCCTGGGAGCAGCCACTACCGTCCACTGTCGCGCCTTGCGCGGTACTCGGGCACGCGTCACAGGCGTCGCCGCGGCCATCGCCATCGCCGTCCTGTTGACCACCATTGCTGTTTGCGGGACAGTTATCGGCTCCATCCGGCACGCCGTCGCCGTCGTCGTCCGGGTCGCAGGCATCACCCATGGCGTCGCCGTCAATGTTCGACTGGTCGGCGTTGGATGTAGCCGGACAGTTGTCACACGCATCTCCGTCGCCGTCTGCATCGCCGTCTTCCTGGCCCGGGTTTGCGGCAGTCGGGCAGTTGTCGAAGACGCCTAGAATCCCGTCTCCATCGGGGTCGCCGCCCAATTCCAACGTGTAGTAATGGTACAGACAGTTCGTGCACGGCAACGAGTACTCGACGGTCCCCAACAACAAGTACTGCCCGTTCCCACTGATCCGGCCTGAGGGACCCCCCGTCCGGAGAAGCGCAGTCTTACCTGTTTGCAGGTCGTGTATGAAGAGATCCTGGACGCCATCGTTATCGTCGGGCACGAGATTCGAGGCGTAGGAGTAGAAGAGGACGAAGCGTCCATCCCGGGTGATAGAAGTGACGCGAGACTCCTCGTTAGCCTGCTCCCCGGTGCTGCTCACGCTCACCCTCGTGGTTACGCCCGTCTGCCTGTCGTGAACAAAGACGTCGGGACAGCGGCCGGTGCCAGTGTAGATGCGACAGGTGTTTGTGTCCCCTGAAACCAGGTCTGATGCCTTTGAATCGAAGGCTATGATGCGGCCATCACCGCTTATCTGGATGTGGTCGGCGTCGTCGTTGGACTCGGTGCCGGGCAGGCCGGGAGCGGGATTAGTGATTCTTTGAGTCGTCCCTGCGGCGAAATCACGCACCCAGACCTGGTGCTGGGCATTTGCGCCCTCTAGCTGAAAGGCCAGTACGTTACTGTCAGAGCTGAGCCTTAGGTCCCCACCGCTCATACTTAACGACGACAGGGTGCCCGACGACGTCTCGTACAAGAAGACTCCCGCGACAGAGCCGAACACCACCTTGCTGCCCGTGGCGTCCATGGTTGGATCGGTGCCGCCATCGCTGATTCGTACCGTCGTCCCAGCCACCCGGTCCCGTAGAAAGATGTCGTTCCTGAGGTTCGTGTCATTGGGGACCAGGTCCCAGTCGTCAGACCGGAAGGCCACAAAGCGCCCGTCGTCGCTGACAACCCCCTCCGGGGGCGTGGTCTCGTATCCCTGTGTCGCCTGTTCTTCGGAGCTGGTCACGCTCACTCGCTCCGTCAGGCCGGTGAGGCGGTCGCGGAGAAAGACATCCTCCAGGGTGTTGGTGTCACCGGGTACGAGGTTGGTGGCTTCGGACGAGAACACCACGAACCGCCCGTCGTAACTGATTTCCCCATTGCGCGAAGATTCGTTGCCGGGGTTCTCCGAGCTGTCCACCGAGACTCGCTCGATATCACCCGGGGCTCCCGTGGCCGAATAGGCGGCCGCCAGTCCGAAGACAACAAGTGCGCCAACGAGCAAGCGAAACGCTTGCATGTGCAGTCCCTCCGTGCGGGCGCCGGTACCCGCCTCGTCGATGCACCGATTATATTCGCGCCGCAGGCGCTGTCAAGCATAGGAAGGGCCCGGTCCCGGATGCTCCCGGGGCCGGGCCGAGCGCGCGGCCCTGTTAATCGGCTCTGCTCAACATCAGTCCTGCGGACGGTCCTTAAGCGCTCTGGCGCCGCCGGGCATGGGTGGATGCGCGCTCGGGCCCGCGACAAAGGGTCTGCCAGTGACCCAGGTCACATCTGCCGCCTTTCTTCGGAAAATGCGCCCCGCCGTCCGCCAACGTGCGCCTTCCAATGCGAGAAGGGAGGCCGCTTGCGTGGAGCAGCCTCCCTTCTTATGCGCTGGCCGTTAGCCGCGCTATGGCGGCCACGGACAGGCCGGCCCGTTAAAGGCTCGTCCACCGTCCAGCATCGGCGGACGTCCGGTCTTGCCGGCGACGAGGGCGCCCATGTCACTCAATGCGATGCCAGCGGGCGAGATTACCGTGAGGTCCCACCTGGCGCTGAAATTAGCCTGTCCGGGGCTCGTGCCGAGACGGCGGACCGGCGCCACGAAGCTCGCCAGGTCACCGAGGGTGATCCTGTTCGCGCTCGACCCCTGCGTCGAGAGATCGGCGGGCCAGGCGTCCGTTCCGCAGGAGTCCTGGTCTTTGGCCGCCCCGAAGACGTACGCCTCCACCTCGCCCGTAAATCCGTCGCCGTCGCAGTCGTATGAGCTTGACCCCTGGGGCAGCGTGTCCGTCGTGGAGCCATCGCCGTTCTCGTCGCCCGGGAGGTCCAAGCGCTCCGGCTGCGTGGCCGGATTCGCCGGATCCGCACCGCAGGGAGATTCCGCCGCGTTCTCCACCCCGTCGCCGTCAACGTCGGAGTCGCAAACGTCGCCGATGCTATCCTGGTCCAGGTCCGCCTGCCCCGCATTCGCCGTGTTCGGACAGTTGTCTGTTCCGGCGCAGCCCGGCGCCGGGCCCGCCGATGGCGCCCCGGGATTACACCAGCCGTCCGCGTCCACGTCCACCTGCATTCGCGAGCAGCCCGCACCATCCGCCACCTGCCCGGGGGTCGTCCCGGCGCACGCATCCGTTGCGTTCGCGGTGCCGTCCCCATCGACGTCCGAATCGCAAGCGTCGCCGATTCCGTCTCCGTCGAAGTCTGCCTGGCCGGGGTTTGCCACCACTGGGCAGTTGTCGGAGCCATCAATAAGTGTGTCGTCATCGCTGTCCGGATCCAGGTTGCTGGACCCGTAGTAGGCCTCTTCGTTGTCCGTCAGCCCGTCCATGTCGAGGTCCAGGGAGCACCTTGAAGTGTCCGAGCGGGGACCGTCGTCACCCGAGAAGTTGACCGCATCCGGGTCCAGCAGCGCCCAGGCCATGTGTGACCCGGGCTGCGTGCAC
>DASSZB010000389.1:0-5300 GCA_035702935.1 Dehalococcoidia bacterium | reverse complement strand
CGGATGCATTCCTGGCCGGTGATGATGCCGGCGGCGGCGTTGCCGACGACGCCGATCTGGAGGTCCTTCTTGTCCATGCCGGCGGCGTTCAAAGCATCGTCTACGGCCTCGCGGCTGAGCTCTTTCAGTCCCTTGTCCGGGTACTTGCCGAAGCGGGTCATCGCCGCTCCGACGATGGCGACATCTCTCATGTTTCTCTCCAGGCGTGCTCTAAGCGATCTTCTTACCGGTGACCGCGTCTATTGTTATCCAGTCGCCCTTACCCGTGCTCAGTCCGCTGGGGTCGATCTCCGAGCGGATCATCTTCAGTTCGTCGTCGGTCGGCGGCTGCATGACGTCCAGCTCCTGGGCGATTAGCGGCCGGAACTCCATCTGCTCGAGCACCTCGTCGACCGTCGTCCAAGGGGCGATGGCGTCGAGGCGCATTTCGTGTGTGGCATCGTCGAAGCCGAATGTGGCCTCGGCGGTGACGATGCGCCAGGGGCCGGTCCCGGCCGGGAGCCCGGCGCGCTCGCGGGCGCCGGGAGTGCCGTCGAAGTAGCCGGGGGATGAGACGAAGTCGCACTTCTCGACGAATTTGCGCTTCTGGAGCTTGGTCATGATGATGGTGCGCCAGCACTGGGAGGCGATCTCATTGGCGCCGCCGGGGCCGCCGAAACGGCGCTCGGGCTGTTCGTAGGTGCCACCGATGAAGGTGGAGTTGAAGTTGCCAAAGCGGTCCACCTGGAGGGCGGCCAGGAGGCCGTAGTCCATGAAGCCGAGGGCAGCGTGCGAATCAACCATGAGCATGCTGGTCCACTGGACGGCACGGAAGTGGGCGCCGCTGGAGCCCAGCATCATGCGCGGAAGCGGGAATTCCGGGTCCGGGCAGACGGCCCCCTCCTCGACGACATAGCCGGTGTTAGGGGCATGCAGGCGCTTGCCCATAAGTAGGGCCATCAACGGCGCGCCGGCCATCTGAACAAAGTAGAGCTTGTCCTCCTCCACCATGCGGGAGATATGGCAAACGGTAGCTTCGGTGTCAGTGAAGCTGAGGGTTGGGTTTTCCGTGACCGTCTTTTCGGTATCAGTCATAGTAGCCCTCCTTCAGCGTGTCCGCGTCCCGCAGGGCCTGCATCTTCGCCTCACCGACGCGTTTTTCGAGCATCTCCTGGTGCGAGGAGACGCTGTACACCCAGTTCTCCAGGTACTCGTCGGTTTTGCCCATGGCGCCGGCGGCGGCGAAGGCAAGCCACTGCTCGAGGTCGGCGGTGTACAAGCCCTGGACGCTGCCGGGGTATGAGCCGAAGGGCGCGTGGACGACGGCGTCGACGAAGTAGTAGGGGATGGTGGTGCGCTGGGGCTGCTTGCGGATCTCTATCGGGTCGACGATCTCCTCGGCGGAGATGATGACTTTCCTCGAGGCCATGGCCATCTCCACGGGGGAGACGCCGGCGCCGAAGATGCGCGTATTGCCGTACATATCGGCCTGGTGAGCGTGGATGAGTGCAACGTCCGGGTTGAGGGCGGGCACGGCGCAGACCGGCTTGTGCGTGTACGGATCCTCGGTGAGGATGGCGCCGGACTGCGCGAATGTGTCGGTGCCGCCGAGATAGCGCATGGGGAGATAAGGGACGCCAAGGGAGCCCGCCAGGAGCCGGTAGGCAAGGGCGCCGTTGCTCCACTCGTGCAGCTTGACGCTGCCGTCCTTGACGGCGCGGTTGAGAATCGGGCCAAACTCCATCCAGCCCACGTCCACCTTGCTAACGCAGCCGCCGGCGATGAGGAGACTGACGTCCGTCCAGGTGAACTTGGCCATCACCCAGAGATCCTTTTTCTTCTGGCGGATGATTTCGCGGAAGAGGGAACCCGGGCCGCGAGAGGCGATGTTCAGGTCGTAAGCCAGGTAGTCGCCATCGCTGACGAAGCGCGAGACGGCTTCTCGTTCGGTAACTAGCTTGCTAACGAGCCGACGCTCTTTGTGGTCACGCACGTACTCGCGGAAGCCATCAGGGTCCGGGGGCTTGAATTCACCGGTTCCCCTGGTGATTACCTCAAGCATCTAGCCCTCCTGTCCTCCGCCGCCCTGTGCCATTCCCTGCTCGATGTTGAAGGCCAGGATCTTGCGCTCGAGGCCGAGAGCCTGTTCCAGGTACTTGAGTTCGTCGTCACGCCACGGCAGCGGCGCCTCCGGATGGATCATGCCGACGCCCTTCATCTCTTCGATGACGGCATTGTCCTGCTTGAAGGGTTTTCCATACTCCATCTCGTGGAAGAGGGAGTCGAAGGGCGCCTTGACGGTTTGGCCGCCGGCCTCCCAGGACTCGGCCGGGTAGCCGACGGCCATGAGCGCAACCGGGACCGCCGAGTCCGGCAGCTTCAGAAGGTTCGCCACCTGCTCCAGGCGGGGGCTGCTCATCATGCAGCAGCCGAGCCCTTCGTCGTATGCGGTAAGGAGTGCCTGGCAGACGCCGAGGCCCACGTCCATGAAGGCGAGAGGTGCGACGGCCATCATCTGCCAGGTGGCGCCGAAGATGGGCTTGAGGAGGCGGTCGATATCTGCCTTGGTCTCAGCGACGTCCGTACCGATGCGGCGGGTCTCGGCGAGGTTGTGGAGGTCCTGGACCCACTTCGTGATCTCGTAGGCGTTCTTGTCGTGGTACCAGAGGATGAAGCAGGGGGCGGTGTGCATCTGCTGGTAGCCGAGTGGAGGGGTGATGGCCTTGATCAGGGCGGGCGAGGCCTCTTTCTTCCAGATCACGATCGCGCGGGTGTTGTTCACGTTCCCGACGCAAGAGGCGCGGCGGGCGGCCTCCAGCATCTTCTGGACCTTGGCGCGCTCGACTTCCCTGTATGGCAGGAAGAAGCGGATCGTGCGCCTCCTGCCGAGGACTTGCTTGAACTCCATGCGGCTTACTCCTTACTAGCGAAAGCTCTAGTTGAAGCGGTCCAGCACCTTGCGGGCGCCGGCCAGGGCGAGAACGTCATTGACTCCGTCCTCGATCAGGGATGCGCGGGCGTCCCGGAAGAGCTTTTCAATCAGCATTCCCTTCGCCAGGCCGATACCGCCGTGCAGCTGAAGGGCGTCACTGGAGACGGTGAAGGCGGCCTGGGTGCAGAAGATCTTGGCCGCGACAGAGTACTCCGGCGCAGGCGGGATTGTCGAGGCGTTATAGACGAAGGCGGCGCGGGATAGCTGGCGGCCGGCCTCGACGCGGATGAACATGTCCATGAGCTGGAGCTGGACGGCCTGGTGTTCGGAGATGGGTTTGCCGCCTTGAATCCGCTGCCTGGCGTAGTTGAGGCCCTCTTCGAATGCCGCGCGGGCGACACCCGTGAAAGTAGCGCTCATGCCGGCGTTGGCGGAGGCGAGGATGAGGTCGCCCATGAAGACGTATCCTTCCTGGCCGACCAGCAGGTAGCTGCGGGGGATGCGCACGTTGTCGAAGAAAATCTCGCCCTGGTTGAGGGCGCGCTGGCCGAGCTTGTTCAGCGGTTTGCCCTTGGTGACGCCGGGGATGTCCAGAGGCACGAAGGCGATGCCGCTTCCGGCCATCCCCTTGGTGCGGTCGAGGCCGAGGTGCACCATGGCGTGGGTGGCGATGGTGCCGTTGGACACCCATGACGACTTCTGGCCGTTGATGACGATTTCGTCCCCGTCCATAGCGGCGTGGACGTCAAACGCGCCGTTCTCGGTGTTGTATTCGCTCTTCGAACCCATGAAAACGGCGTCAGAGCCGTGCTGCGGCTCGGTCACGCCCCAGCAACCGATGTACTTGACGTCGCGGTCCTGGGAGAAGGGGACGACGTACTTCTGGATGAGCTCCTGGTTGCCGCTACGGGCGGCGAAGAAGAATGGCATCCCGGTTACGCCCAGGGAGATGGACAGGTCACTGGCGCCCCAGCCCATCTCCTCGCTGTAGACGTGGGCCGCCAGCGGCGAAAGGCCGACGCCGCCGAATTCTTCGGGCAGCGAGCGCGTGTGGTATCCGAGGCGGTAGATGTGGCGGAAGACGTCCCAGAGAACGGACTCCTTGGCGATCACTGCTTCCGGGGGCATCTGGTCGAGTTCGGCCGCCGCCGGGCGGAGGACATCCTCCGCAAAGCGGTGCACCTGGTCCTTGACGGACGCCTCCTCCTCGGTGATGTTCTTGTTGAGCTCAAGGTAGGCAGTTGGCATGGTGATACTCCTGCGGCTGTTATCCTACCGGATTCTGACGCCAGAGGTGTCGTGGCTTCTATCGGGCATTGGCCCAAATTAGTGTCGGGCTTTTCCCTACTTGAGCGGTGGAATACATCCCTACCCGTGTATCTTGCCTCGCCTGACAGACAAGGAGTCGAGCGAATGCGCAGAATGGCTTGATTGATGAACCAAGGCCCTGCTCAGGGGAGGCGCGCATATGCCAACAACACGCAAGTCCAGGCCGGAACAGAAGCAGAACGGGAACGGCGCATCCAAGTCCAGCGACAGCTACCGCGACAAGTGGCGCTGGGATGATGTGTTCTGGGCCACCCACTGCGTGGACTGCTACCCCGGGAACTGCCCCTACCGCGTCTACGTCCGCGAGGGCAAGGTGACGATCGACGAGGCAGCCGGGACTTTCCCGCTGATCGAAGAGGGCGTTCCCGACCGCAATCCCATGGGATGCCAGAAGGGCGCCGCCTGGAGCCGGCTGCTGTACGCCCCGGAGCGCGTGCTCCACCCCCTGAAGCGTGCGGGCGAGCGCGGCGAAGGCAAATGGGAGGAGGTGTCCTGGGACCAGGCGCTGACGGAGATCGCCGATCACATGATCGATGCGATCGAGGAAATCGGACCTGAGGCGATCGTCAAAGAGGGAACGCCCGGTGAGGGTGGCCTTCTAGCCAACTTCCCCTTCAGCCGGCTTACGGAGATGGTCGGCGGGACCAGCACGGACGTCAACGCGGTGATCAACGACTTCTCCACCGGCCTCTACATGACCTTCGGCAAGTTTGATCCAGCCAGTAGCTTCGACGACCACTTCCACGCCGACTTCATCATGTACACCCAGATGAACCCGGTTTACACGCAGATCGCGGCCTATCACTTCACCGCCGAGGCGCGATACAAGGGTGCGGACGTTGTTCTCGTGGCGCCGGACGTCAGCCCGTCGCACGTGCACGCCGACTACTACGTGCCCATCAAGCCGGGCACCGATGCCGCGATGGCTTTGGGGATGGCCCAGGTGCTGATCGAAGAGAAGCTGTACAACGCTGAGTTCGTGAAGGAACAGACCGACCTGCCCATGCTCGTCCGGCTTGACAACCATTGCTTCCTGCGCCAATCCGACATCAGGGAGGGC
>DASSZB010000363.1:0-3837 GCA_035702935.1 Dehalococcoidia bacterium | reverse complement strand
CACCGAGCGCCTGTATTGCTCGCTGCTGCCTCTGGGTGACGGCGAGGTTCCGGGCCCGCACGGCACGCTCCCCGTGCCCGCGCCCGCCACCCTCGAGCTCGTTCGCCGCGCCAACGCGCCGGTCCGGGCCGCGTCTGCGCCCGGCGAACTGGTGACGCCCACCGGCGCCGCCATCGTCACCACGCTGGCGTCCTTCACTCGTCCCGAAATGACCATCGAACACGTGGGCTACGGCGCCGGCTCCCGCGATCCGGAAGGACGCCCGAACGTGTTGCGCCTCTGGATCGGAGAAGCGGCCGAGTCCCACACCCGGCCGATGCTGCTTATCGAGACCAATATCGACGACATGACCGGCGAGATGCTCGCCTACGTGCACGAGAAGCTGCTTGCCGCCGGCGCCGCTGACGCGTGGTTCACTCAGGTCCAGATGAAGAAGGGCCGTCCGGCCGTGATGCTCTCCGTGATCTGCGCCGAAGAGCAGGAGGAAGAGATCGCGTGCCTGCTGCTGAGAGAGACCAGTACGCTCGGCGTCCGGGTCCGCCCGGTCCACCGCTGGAAGGCGGAGCGCGAGTTGCTGGAGTTCCAGTCTTCGCTGGGCCCGGCCGCCGTCAAGGTGAAGCGCCTTCCCGGCGAGCCGCCGCGCGCCGCACCCGAGTTCGAGGCCTGTCGCCGGCTGGCCGAGGCCACGGGCCTGCCGCTGGCCGAGGTCTACCGCATCGTCCAGGCGGAAGCGGAACGTCGCCTCTAGTTTCTGGGGCCAACTCCCGCTCACACCAACGGCCGCGAGGCGGGGGGCACCTGCGGCCGTCGGAAAAAGGGAGGGCTGCGCGTTCCCCGAGGGGACCGAGGCTCGCGCTGCTGTAATTCGCCGGGTTGGTTACAGGAAAATTCTTTACCAGGTCCGATAATTTGTCAATACGCATTCGGGCTAATTCATGCCTGAATTAAAGGTCCTGAACGCCGGGCCCTAGAGCAGGAACTTGCGGACCGCCCAGGCTACGCCGTCCTCGTCGTTCGTTGGCGCTATGTGTAGCGCGGCGCGCTTCACCTCGTCCGGCGAGTTTGCCATGGCAACACCCAGCCCCGCAAAACGCAGCATCGCCAGGTCCGACTCCGAGTCTCCCATGGCGATAGTGTCTACCGGAGCCACTCCCAGTTCCCGGCAGACCAGCTCCAGCCCCCCGGCCTTATCTGCTGCCGGGTTCGTCAGCACCACGTAATGCGGCAACCCCACCGGCCGGTTCAGCGAGAACCGCGCGCGGTCTCCGTACTTCGCCAGGAACCTCCCTTCGATCTCCCGCACGGCTTCTTCGCCGAAGATCTGCACGCACGTGGCCTGCGCCTCGCCCAGGTGGTCGGACTGCCGCTCAGCAATCCTGAGGCCGGCGGGCAGCTTCTCCGGGACGATCCCGGGGCGCATCCGCATATAGGTGGAGCTGCCGATCGTCGTAAACATCTCCCATCCAGAGTCGTCCGCCAGGGTCACGACTTCCCGCGCCAGCTCGCCGTCCAGGTACAGGTGCAGCAGCTCCTTCCCGTCCGCGGGCCGTTTCACGATCGCCCCGTTGGAGGCGATGATCGGCGTCTGGATCCCCAGCCGGTTGGCCGTGCGCAAGGCCAATTCGTACCAGCGGGACGTGGCCAGCGCCACCTGCACACCGCGCTCGATTGCCGCCTGGAGCGCGCGGGTGTTGCCCTCGGATAACTTCATCCCCGAATTGAGCAGCGTCCCGTCCAGGTCCAGCGCGATCAGCTTGTAGGCGGCCATGCGCATAGGGTGATGCGTGGGGGAGAAGTCGTCAAGGGGTGGACAGCAAATGTAGCGGATGGCTTAAGCCTTTCACGAGGCCACCTTTAAGATCCGCGTTCAACTAAACCCCAGCCCCCGCTCTTTCAGGCTGACGTACCCGCCCCGGGCCACGACGACATGGTCCAGGACTTCAATATTTAGCATCTTGCCGGCCTCCACGACGTGCTGCGTCATCGCCGCATCGTCCGGGCTGGGCGAAGGGTCGCCCGAGGGATGGTTGTGCACGAGGATTATGCTCGGACAGTTTTCGCGGATGGCATCTCGCAGCAGCTCCGCCGTCCGCACCACGGCGCTGTGCACGCTGCCGATGTACACCGTCTTCACGCCCATCACCTGGTTGCGGGTGTTCAGGAGGATGACCCGGAGTTGCTCCTGCTGCTGGTCCACTAGGTCGGCACGCACCAGCTTGTCGATGTCGTCCGAGCAGCGAATCGTGGTCCTTGCATCCGGCATCGCCCTCACGGTGCGACGCCCCAGTTCGATGCCGGCCAGGATCTGCGCCGCCTTGGCCTTGCCGATGCCCTTCACCGCGCAGAGGTCCGACAGCGTCACCCGCCCCAGTGCGCCCACGCCCTTTACCCGTGACATCACCCGCTGCGCCAGGTTCAGCACGTTCTCCCCGTTCCCGCCCGTGCGCAGGAGGATGGCCAGCAGCTCGGCGTTGTTCAGCGCCTCCGGCCCGCGGGCCTGCAGCCGCTCCCGCGGCCGCTCCTCCGCCGGCATGTCACGGATCATGGGGGTATATTCGCCAGATTGCTCGCGCATCTCTCGCTCCACTGAGGCAGGCGTGGTGCCCGGCTCATCCTTCGATACCTCAGGACGAGCGGGAAGATACGATACCGGCTCAGCAGGGGTCAATGACCAACTGTCACTCCTGAATGATGCCGGAGTCGCTAAGGCCCGGCGGCTCTTCGGCGCTCATGTTGAGGTATCGGAACATGAGCGGAGGGCTAACACCCGCCCGACCGCCTCTCAGCCGTTGGAAGACTCCCTCGTAGGACAGGCATTCAGCCTGTCCAAGGCACGCTACGCTCTCGCGCGGTTCTTCGCTGCCCCTACAAGCGCCACGAAACCGCCGAGCAGGCCTACCGGCGTGGCCACGAACGCCGTCACCAGGGCGGCCAGCCACCACTCCACGCCGTCGTCCGATTCGCCCGTATCGAGGAGCAGGACAGACCCGGCTAACCAGAGAAAGGCGAACACCCCGAAGGCTACCGCGAAGCCGGTCAGTGAGGCCAGCAACCGCCCATGAATCCGTCCGGCCCACACGGCGCCGAGCATCGCCAGGCACGCCGGAAGCAGGTAAACCGCGGCGACCCCCCAAAGGGAATCGGAAGTGGACATGGCGCGTCCTCCCCCTGGCCCGCCCGCCGACATTATACGGCCGCTGTCAAGCTCTCCAGCCGCGCCGCTCGGGACGTGGATTGGCTGGCGCTTCGGTGCTGCGCCATTCCTCCTCCAGCAGCGCGAAGAAGCACTCGTCCCACCACGTCCCATCTGGCCGCGCGAGGCACTGGCGGAACAGTCCTTCCTGGCGGAGACCAATCTTCTCCATCACCCGGTAGGAAGCAGTGTTCTCAGGCTGGCAGGTGGCGATCACGCGGTGCAGCTTCAGCGTCTCGAAGCTGTAGCGCAGCAGCGCCCGCGCGCCTTCTGCCGCGTAGCCTCGGCCCTGGTAGGCGGGATGGAGCGCCCAACCGATCTCATAGGTGCGTGGCGCGAACCAGGGGTGAAAGACGAGGTGTCCGATGAGCCGGTCCTCCGCCCGCAGCACAAGCGCCAGCGCGCGTGCCTCCTCGCCCGCGTTCCGGGTCACAAACTCGCGGGTCTGCTCCTCGGTGTGAACGCCCACCCCGAGATAGTGCGAGACCGCCGCGTCGGACCTATACGCGTAGACAGCCGGGCAGTCTTCCGGCACAAAAGTGCGCACACGTAATCGCGGCGTATCTATGGGGCTGAACGCCAACGCGATCCTCCTCAAACTGATTCCTGCCGTGGCCCCCGATTCCCACGCGGGTTCACATCGG
>DASSZB010000341.1:0-2452 GCA_035702935.1 Dehalococcoidia bacterium | reverse complement strand
CGTCAGCCAGCGGCAGATCAAGCGCGGTGACGTGGTGGTGATCCGCTACGAGGGCCCCGTGGGCGGTCCTGGAATGCGCGAGATGCTGGCCGTGACGGCCGCCATAGCCGGACAGGGCCTCGGCGAGGACGTCGCTCTCATCACCGACGGCCGGTTCTCGGGCGCCACGCGCGGCTTCTCGGCCGGGCACGTGGCCCCGGAAGCAGCCGTCGGGGGCCCGATAGCCATCGTCGAGGACGGCGACACGATAACGCTGGACATACCGAAACGCTCGATCACATTGGAACTGAGCGAGGAGGAGATCACGCGGCGACTTGGCCAATGGCAGGCGCCCCCCCCGAAGCACACGACCGGGGCACTGGCCAAGTACGCCCGGTTGGTATCGTCCGCTGCCAGGGGTGCCGTGTGCAGCTAGGGTTACTCCTCTTAGCCTAGCGGCGCCCCGCAACTCCCGCGGCACTGCTACGAACCCGACCTTTGCCGCGTCTATCTATTCGCAATCGAGCCAGCAATTGAAGGAACAGACTATGGAACCGCAAAACGACACGAACGGAAAAGAGATGACCGGCGCCCAGATGGTCATGGAGGCCTTCGTCAAGGAAGGCGTAGACACCATCTTCGGGCTGCCCGGCGGCGCCAACCTGCCGCTGTACGACGTGCTGGAGTCGGGAGGTGTAGGCATATCGCCCGTGCCCGCCGGCATCGAGCCCAAGTCCTACCCCATCAAGCACTACCTCGTGAAGCACGAGCAGTGCGCCGCCCACGCCGCCGATGCCTACGCGCGCGTCACCGGCAAGGCCGGCGTCTGCTACGGCACGTCCGGCCCCGGCGCCACGAACCTGGTCACCGGGATCGCCAACGCCTTCATGGACTCCATCCCGCTGGTCTGCGTGACCGGTCAGGTCATCAGCGCTCTCATCGGACGTGACGGCTTCCAGGAAGCTGACATCCAGGGCATCACCATCCCCATCACCAAGCACAACGAGCTGGTGCGAGATGTGAACCGGATCCCCGCCGCCATGCAGGAGGCGTTCTACATCGCCACCACCGGCAGGCCGGGTCCGGTATTGGTGGACATCCCGCGAGACGTCCTGCAGCAAAAGGGCACGTTCCGCTGGGCGGACAAGGTGCAACTGCGGGGATACCGCCCGAGCACCAACGGCCTGGACTCCGATGAGCTCGTCAAGGCGGTGGAGCTGATCGAGCAGTCGGAGAAGCCGGTCATTATCGCGGGCCACGGTGTCATCATCGGGCAGGCCTACGGGGAGCTCATGGAGTTCGCCGAGAAGACGCACATCCCGGTCATCACCACGCTGCTGGGCATCAGCGGCTTTCCCGGCACGCATCCTTTGTACCTGGGGATGCCCGGCATGCACGGGATGTACTGGAACAACATGGCCATCAGCGAGGCGGACCTCGTTATCGGCATCGGCATGCGCTTCGACGACCGGGTGACCGGACGGCTGAAGGACTTCGCCCCGAAGGCGAAGATCATCCACATGGAGATCGACCCGGCCGAAATCGGCAAGAACGTGCGCCCGTCCGCCACGCTGCAGGGCGACGTCAAGAGGTCGCTTGCCGAACTCAACCGGCTGGTCGGCCGCAAGGACCGCCACGAGTGGTTCCTCTGGCTGGACGAGATGCGGCGCAAGCACCCCTCCATCACGATGGCGAACACCCATGAAATCCTGCCGCAGTACGTAATCCAGCAGATCTACGAAGCGACGAAGGGCGATACCTATGTCGTCACCGGCGTGGGCCAGCACCAGATGTGGGCCGCCCAGTACTTCTGGTATGACAAGCCCAACAGCTTCATCACGTCGGGCGGCCTCGGCACGATGGGCTTCGAGGTCCCGGCAGCTATGGGCGCCCAGGTGGCGGCCCCCAACGACACCGTCTGGTCCATCTGCGGCGACGGCGGCTTCCAGATGACCCTCCAGGAGCTGGCCACGATCAACGAGTACGAGTGGCCGATCAAGTTCGCCATCCTGAACAACGGCAACCTGGGGATGGTGCGGCAGTGGCAGCAGCTCTTCTACCAGAACAACACCGTCGCGACGCCACTCAAGAACCCGGACTTCGTCAAGCTGGCGGAGGCTTACGGCGTCCTGGGCCTCCGCGCCGAGCGCAGGGAGGAGGTCCCGGGCGTCATCGCCCAGGCGATGGAGCACCGCGGCCCCGTGGTCGTCGACTTCCAGGTGAAGTACGACGAGAACTGCTACCCGATGGTCCCTCCCGGCGCCTCACTTTACGAGACCATCGATAACCCCGTGCACGCCGAAGAGCGCGAGAAAGTGGCCACCCGATGAGCCTCTGGAGCAAGATCACACCGCACACGATCATCGCCCTCGTCGAGGACAAGCCCGGCGTGTTGAACCGCATCGCGTCCAAGTGGCGGCAGCGCGGGTTCAACATCGAGAGCCTCGCCGTTGGTCACTCGGAGAAGCCGGGA
>DASSZB010000210.1:0-2491 GCA_035702935.1 Dehalococcoidia bacterium | reverse complement strand
GTCCGACAACTACGTCTCAGGCGAGTCCGCTGAAGTACCCGCCGAGGCCATGGCGGCATCGCTCGGGTGTGGCAATCCAACCGCCCTCGCCGAGCTGCGTGCGGGCGAGATCGTCCTGGACCTCGGGTCTGGTGGCGGCATCGACGTGCTGCTCTCGGCGCGCCGCGTGGGACCCGGCGGCAAGGCGTACGGCCTCGACATGACCGACGAGATGCTGCACCTGGCCAAGCAGAATGCGGAAAAGGCCGGCGTCACGAACGTTCAGTTCCTGCGCGGCGAGATGGAGAACATCCCGCTCCCATCCGAGGAAGTCGACGTTATCATCAGCAACTGCGTCGTCAACCTCTCGCCGGACAAGGACGCCGTCCTCCGCGAAGCCTACCGCGTGCTCAAGCCCGGCGGCCGCATCGCCATCGCCGACATCGTCACCCGAGGCCAGCTACCGCAGGTGATCAAGGAGAACTGGGCCATGTGGACCGGCTGCGTTGCCGGCGCCCTGGAAATCGGTGAGTACACGGAGAAGCTGAAGGCCGCCGGGTTCGAAGGCATCGACATCGAGTCCTTCCGCGAATACGCGCCCGCCGACGCAGAAGCGTGGGGCATGGGCGACCTGCTCCGCAAGGCCGGCCTGACCGGCAACGAGCCCCTGGGCATCCTCAGCGCCGTCGTGCGGGCGACCAAGCCCGCCGGCGCCAAAAAGGTCCTAGAGCCGATCGCCGTCGTCGCCTCGGACCGCGACGCATCTTGCGACGAGGCGCAGTGCTGCTAGCGGGGACAGTAGCCGGTAGCAAGTAGCAAGTAGCAAGATGGGCGGTCTCCAATTGGGGGGCCGCCCATTTCGCTATCCGCTGCCTGCTGTCCGCTGTGCGCTGTCAGCTTTCGTGGGCCAAAACCCGACAGCAAGCGGGGGTGCCGCCTGACTTACTCTTCGCGCTGATAGCCGCAGAATCTCAGGTAGGACAGGCGTCCCGTGTCGGGGCGCTGCCACAGCGTGGGCACGCGCCCACGGGAGGTAGCCATGACCAACGCAGCGAAGACCGCGGCCAGGTACCGGGACAAGTGGACCTGGGAGACGACCGCATACGCCAGCCACTGCATCAACTGCTATCCCGGCAATTGCCTGTACCGCGTCTACGTGAAGGACGGCCTCGTCGTCCGCGAGGAGCAGTCCGGCACCTTCCCGCCCGTGGAGAAGGGCGTCCCCGACATGAACCCCATGGGCTGCCAGAAGGGCAACGCCTGGAGCCAGATGCTGCAGAGCCCGGAACGGATCCTCTATCCCATGAAGCGCGCCGGTGAGCGCGGCGAGGGCAAGTGGGAGCGCGTGAGCTGGGACCAGGCGCTGACCGAGATCGCCGACGCCACCCTGGACGCCATCCAGGAATCCGGCCCCGAGTCCGTCCTCCAGATCTCCACGCCGAATGAGGGGGGGTTGATGGCCGGCATGCTCTTCGGGCGCCTCATCGACGGCCTCGGCGGCATGACGACGGACGTCAACGCCGACATTAACGACTTCAACCCCGGCCTCTATATCACCTACGGCAAAGTCAACTCGGCCAGCAGCATCGACGACTGGTTCCACGCCGAGCTTTCGCTTGTCTGGCACCGCAACCCCGTGTACACATCCATCCCCTGGTACCACTTCGTGCTGGAGTCCCGCTACAACGGCGGGGAGATCGTCACCATTGCACCGGACTACAGCCCGTCCGCCATCCACGCCGACTACCACGTGCCCGTGGAGCCGGGCAGCGATGCCGTACTTGCCCTCGGCATGTGCCAGGTGATCATCGAAGAAGGCCTTATCGACCGAAAGTTCGTCACCGAGCAGACGGACCTCGCGATGCTCGTTCGCACCGACACCAAGCGCTTCCTTCGCGGCCCGGAAGTCGCCGGTGCCCGCGACGACCAGTTCTACTGGTTCGACTCGAAGACCGGCGGGGTCGTCCCCGCTCCCAGGGCTACGCTGGATTCGGGCGAGGCAGAACCCGCGCTCGAGGGCCGCTTCCAGGCCACACTCGCCGACGGCAGCACCGTCGAAGTGACGCCCGCCTTCCAGCTCCTGAAGGAGATACTGGACGTAGACTACGCGCCCGAGAAGGCCGCCGCCCTCTGCGGCGCGAACGCCGACATGATCCGGATGCTGGCGCGAAAGGTGGGAACGAGGCGCACCAACATCCTCCTCGGGTTCAACGCCGGAAAGTACTACCACGGCGACCTCATCGAGCGCTCCATGTGCCTCCTCCTGGGCCTCACCGGGAACTGGGGCAAGAAGGGAACCGGCACCCGCAGCTGGTCCGTCGGCATGTTCGACGGCGCGTATCTGTCGTCCATGAAGACCGCCGCCGGCGCCGACGAGGCGACGCGCGTTCTGGGCATGCGCAACATGATGGCGCAGGCGATCAAGAACCAGGACCCCGAGATGACGGACGAGATGGCCTCGTTCGAGCTGATGCGGATGGCCGCGCCCATGGGCAACACCGTGCCGCCGGCC
>DASSZB010000149.1:0-4788 GCA_035702935.1 Dehalococcoidia bacterium | reverse complement strand
CAGGTCGATGTTCTTCGTAACGCCCGGAGTCAGCACGCCGTTGGCGATCTGCTCGCGCTGCACGCCCTCGGGCTCCAGGATGATGCTCTTGATGACGGCGTCGGCCGTCTCGCTGCTGCGCGCCGTGACCTTCACTGTCTGCGTGCCGACGCCGGTGGGGCGGATCTTGAACTCCACGCCGCCGGTGTCGTTCGGGCCGACCGTCACGGTCTTCGACGCCTCGTCCAGCAGCTCGAACCAGGGCTGTCCCTCGATGTCGACCTGGAAGTCCTGCGCCGAGTCGGTGTAGTTGTAGAGGGCGACCTTCAGCGGGAACTCCTCGCCGCGGATTGCCGAGTACGGGAGGTCGGCGGAGAGGAAGAACGGCTGGAAGACTCGCATCTCCGCCTCGGCTACCCCCAGGCCCTTGTCCGGGGAGATGGCCACGGCGCGGAGGTCCCACGTCGTGATGCTGTCAGGCGCGGTCACGGGCAGTGTGGCCTTGCCGTCGGCGCCGGTGGTGACCGTGTCCCATACCCAGGTCTCGGGGAAGAACTGCCGGACGCGCTGCACCTCCGCCAGGGAGAGCACACCGCCCGCGGTCTTGGGGATCGCATCAAGGGAGATCGCGCGACCGGCTGCGTTCTGCGCTTGCTCGGCGGCTCCGTCCGCTGCCCCGCCGAAGAACATGCCGTCGCGTCCGAAACCGAAGTCCAGCTCCTTGCCCTCTGGGACCTTCTGATTGGTCATCACCATCAGGCCGGCGTCTTCGAACGTCTCGGCTGCGCCGGGAATGATAACGGGGCCGGGAGCGAAGAACTCGCCCTCGTGCAGTTCCGCCTGGGGCTGCTGGTAGAGGCGCTCGATCTCGTCAAATACCTGCTTCAGGTTGAGCCGGTTCTTCGCGAGGATGAAGACAGACCGGTCGACGGCGACGAGGCCGACTCTTGCCGGGCCTTCCGTCTGCACGTCAACGCTCAGTTCGTCGCCGGGCTTGGACTCCTCTTCGCTGAAGGCGGCGCTGACCTGCTGCGGGTACGCCGCCTCGACGTCAAACGGAATGAAGTCCGCTGCCACCTCGCTGGTCGGCAAGACCTGGTACACGAGGAGCTTCGCGCCGCCCGTCATCGCCGGCGTCACCTCGAACGCGATGTCCGAGGAATCGGCCGCCGCTGTGAAGACGACGCGGTCGCGCGCCACTATCTCGTAGTAGAAGTTGCGTGCCTCGGATGTGGAAGCGACCGTGAAATGCGCGGTGCTCCCCACGCTGAGCTGCGTGGGCGCCTCCTGCATCACGTGGATGAAGTTGCCTGAGGGCGAATAGGCGGCGTTCACCTGCTTGTAGGCGTACGCATCGCCGGAAGACGCATTCAGCGTGAGCTGCATGCCGTCTTCGGGCGGCGTCAGGGTCAGCGTGCCGATGCCCCGCGAGGTCTCGACCGTGCGCGACTCCTGGGCTACTGGATTGTAGTTCTCGTCCGTGAAGTACGCTTCAATCCGGACGTTCGATTCCACGGGCTGACCGTCCGGTGTCTCAGTGACGACGAGGACGCTGAACGGCAGGCCGGGCTTGAACGCCGGGGTTTCGGGAATGAGCTGGATGTTGACCGGCGCAGCGGCCACGGTCACCAGTTCCGTGGTCTTCTCCTCATAACCCGTGTTCTTTTCCACGACGGAGAAGTCGAGCTGCACATTGCCCATTCCTCCCGCCTCGGCCACGCCTGCCACGTATTCCGGAGCCTGGACGTTGAAGTCGGCGGCGCCGTCCGTGACCGTCGTCGAGTACGTTGCGAACTCCTCCCAGGTTCCCACGTAGCGCGTGGCTTTGACCTTCAGCTCGCCGCTTACCGGCTTGCCGAAGCTGTAGGTTGCATTGACATGGCCCGTAAGGGGTTCGTTCACAAGGAACCAGCTCTTCGCCATCTCCACCGCGACCTCGTACTTCGGCAGGACGTATTCCTCGACGCGGACGTCAACCTCGGTGGAAGTATCGCCCGCTGTCGCGCTGATCTTCCACGTGCCAAGGTTCGGCTCGGTGGAGAGCGGCAGGTCGAGTGTGCCCATGCCGAATTCGTCGGCGGCCACGTCCTGTTTGTAGATCTTGATTCCCTTGGCGTCAGAGACCTCCACTGTCGCCGTCGTCGGGAGCGGCTTCAGCTCGGAGTTGAGTGTGACCACCCGGATATGCGCCGTCTGGCCGGGCTTGTAGATCGGCTTGTCCGTTTCCACGAAAAGGATGGTGCCGCTTTGCACCTGGACGGCGCCCTGCTCCTTGAAGCCGGGACCTTCCACCACGATGTCGAACTCACCCTTCGTGTCGGCGGGGACAGTCAGCTCGATTGTGCCTTTGCCATCGACGTGCGACGACCCCTGCACGAAGGGCTTGCCGTCCTTCAGCAGCGAAATGCTGACATCGCCGGCAGCCAGTCGGCGCCCGTCGAAAAGCGAGAGGGAGACGGTCTCGGTCTCGCCCGCGCGGAGCACGCGCGGGACCAGGGCCACATAGGCGTCGGGAGCGCCCGGCGGGGGCCCTCCTCCCGAGCAAGCAGCTGCGAAAACGGCGAAAAAAACGGCGAGAATGGCGAACCGAAGGTGTGACATGGCGCTCCACCGACCCTTTATTAGTGTTTCACCCTTCAGACGCCCCACGCGCCCCAAAAGTTCCCCTCGCGTTGCGGACGCCCATCGTAGGCCTTGCGACCTGAGGGCGGTGTCGGCGATCCTACGGGTGCGCCACGTCCAGCAGGTGGATGAGTGGCATCGCCTTCTGCAGCGCGCGCTCGAAATCGCTACCGGAGCCCGGGAGATCATCCAGTTCCGCAGCCAGCATCTCGCTCTCCGTCGGCGCCTCCGCGCGGAAACGCTGGCTCTGGCTGTAGTCCGGCGAGCGAACCTCCACATCGAGGTGCATGGAGTCGTCCGAGCGCTTGATCGTGAGGGCGGCCCCTTGCTCGTCCTCCAGCCTGGCCCTCAGCAGTGCGCCGCGCCCGACCCACGGCCCGTCGGTCTGCCTGGGCAGGAAGCTAACGGTGACCGGCGAGTTCGCGCGACGCAGCGTGACACGTCGGCCATCGGCCGCGGGTGCGCTCGTATCCCACCCCAGGCGCTCGGCCAGCCAGCCCGCCAGCAGGAACGCCTGCGAAGGCACGGCTTCCGCCTCCCCGCCGGCGTAAGCGATCTCCACGGCACTTACGGCCTCCCGGTAAGCGCGCAGTCCTGGCTCTCCCCCGTGGAGCAGGAGCAGGTCTCGCCATGGCGCGAGACGCGCCCAGTTGAGGTCGCCCACCTCGCAGCCGGGAGCATCGCCGCAGAGCTCGGCAACCCGGCGCAGGCCGTGCGTGGGATGGCGGAAGTGCCCGGAATCGACGATGACGCGGTCCGCTATCTCCATCAGCTCCTCGAAGAGGTGCCGCCCGCGCGGCAGCGGTCCAGTCCACCAGACATAAACCGGCAAGTCGGGCACCAGGAGGGGGATAATGATGCTGTGCAGGTGCCCGGCCGCCCGGCCGCTGACCCGGAGCATGACCTCCTCGCAGCAGACCTGCTGCTCCAGGCCCGCCGCGATGTGGCAGTGCGCCGAGCACCGCGCCTCGATCTTCGACGCGTCCTCTGAAGGCGCGGTCGTGATGACCAGGGCTCGCGACGGGTGGTCTCGCGTCAACTCATCGATGACGCGGCTCGCCTCCTCGGCCCCTTGCTCGTCCGTCGCGTAGACCACCAGGTTCAACAGGCTCGTCCTGATGGCGTAACTTTCGCCGCCCGGTGGCGATCCCGCCGCGCCGTAGCGCAGGCGCACGAGCTCCGCTTCGATGCGGGAAGTGTCAACCGGCTCGCCCGTCCAGGTCAGGACGCCGTCCGAGTCCATCACAGTCTCCGCCAGCGCCGCCCGTCGGACTCGATGAGGTCGACCGCCTCCTGCGAGCCCCAGGAGCCGGCTTCGTAGCTGGGGAACTCAGGCGCCGGCGCTTCGTGCCATCCGGCAGCGATGTCATCGACGATCGACCAGGCGGCTTCCACCTCGTCGGCGCGCGTGAAAAGCGTGTTGTCGCCTCGCAGGGCGTCAGTCAGGAGCGTCTCGTAGGCCGACGGCGTCTGGACCGCGAACGACGCGCCGTAGAGGAAGTCCATGTTGGCCGGACGGATGCGCACCGGCGAGCCCGGTACCTTTGTGTGAAACTTCAGCGTGATGCCCTCGTTCGGCTGGATCCGCATGCTAAGAACGTTCGGGTCCAGCGCAGACACGTCGACGATGTCGCGGAACAGCAGGTGCGGCGCCCGTTTGAACTGAATGGCGATCTCCGTGCTACGCTTGGGCAGGCGCTTGCCCGTGCGCAGGTAGAAGGGCACGTCCGCCCAGCGCCAGCTGTCCACGTACAGCTTCATTGCCGCGAAAGTCTCGGTCTGGGAGTCCGCCGCCACTTCCGGCTCCTCCCGGTAGCCGGCCACCTCAGCGCCGTTCACCCAGCCCGGGCCGTACTGGCCGCGCACGGTGCAGGAGTGGACATCCTCTCCCCGGATATGGCGGACTGCATGCATCACCTTGACCTTCTCGTCCCGGACCGCAACGCCGTTGAACGCGATGGGCGGCTCCATGGCAACGAGCGAAAGGAGCTGCATCATGTGGTTCTGGACCATGTCCTTCAGCGCGCCGGTGCCGTCGTAGTAGCTGCCCCGGCGCTCCACGCCGATGTTCTCGGCCACCGTGATCTGCACGTGGTCCACGTAGCGGCGGTTCCATATCGGCTCGAAGATGCCGTTGGCAAAGCGGAACACCAGGATGTTCTGGACCGTCTCTTTGCCCAGGTAATG
>DASSZB010000117.1:0-3582 GCA_035702935.1 Dehalococcoidia bacterium | reverse complement strand
GTACATCTGGGCGAATCCCGTTCGCGCCGGCATCGTGGAGCGAATCGAGGACTACCGGTGGTCCGGGCCGCGTGAACGGATCGAGTCCAGTTCGGGGCGTCCCGAGTCGGTTCGGGACGTTGCGCCAAATCAGAGCCTCGGCGGACAGAGCTTAAGCTCTGTCCCTACGCGAGATGGCGTCGCGCCCCCTGAGGGCGGGGATAGCCGCCATGCTGTGTGAGTCCATCCTCGACACTATCGGCAATACGCCGCTCGTGCGTCTGCGCCACCTCAGCCCGAAGCCGGGCGTCAACGTCTACGCCAAGCTCGAAGGCCACAACCCGACGGGCAGCGTGAAAGACCGCATCGCCCTCTACATGGTCAACGACGCCGAGAAATGCGGGCTCCTGACCCCTGACAAGACGATCCTGGAGCCCACCAGCGGCAACACCGGCATCAGCCTGGCCATGGTCTCCCGAGCCAAGGGTTATCGCCTGCTCTGCGTACTCCCTGATAACGTGACGCCGGAGCGCGAGGCCCTCTTGAAGGCTTTCGGCGCCGGCGTCGTCTACGCAGAGAACGCCACCAGCACTAACGATGCCATCTTCAAGGCCCAGCAGATGCTGGCCGAAGAACCCGACGTCTACTACATGCCCTACCAGTACGGCAACGAGAACAACCCCCGCGCCCATTACGAGACCACCGGCCCAGAGATCGTTCGCGACCTCGGCCGGGTGGACGCCTTCGTCGCCGGCCTGGGCACCGGAGGCACCCTGACAGGCACAGGGCGCTTCCTCAAGGAGCGCAACCCGGATATCAAGGTGGTGGCCGCCGTCCCCCATCCGGGCGACCTGGTGCAGGGCCTGCGAGCGCTGGAAGAAGGCTTCATCCCGCCGGTGCTCGACGAGTCGGTGCTGGACGGTCGCATCGTCGTCGATTCCCGCACCTCATTTGCCATGACCAAGGAACTGATGGAGAAAGAGGCGATCTTCGCCGGCATTTCCGCCGGTGCGGTCATCCGCGTCGCCCTCAAGGTCGCGGAGCGCCTGGAGGAGGGCAACGTGGTCGCGCTCCTCGCGGACGGTGGTTGGAAGTATCTCTCGACAAACCTCTGGAGCATGGACTGGGGACAACCACACGAGGAAGTCCAGGGGAAGATCTGGTGGTAGGCGGCGTTGCGGAGTCTCGGTAACGTGATCGGACGCATTGTGCTTTATACGGTAATCGCCCTGCTTGGCGTCTTCGTGCTCACTGCCTCGTTCGCGCTGGAGCACGGCGGCGGCTACACATCCACCCGCCCGCCGGTGACCGTCCATGACCTGCGTTCGCTCCCGGAATCCTACGTCGGGCAGACTGTAACCACGGAGGGCACCCTAACGCTCTCGGCGGAAGGGAAGTACCAGGTGGTCGACGCATCTGGCCAGAGCGTGGTTGTCCAGGGGTACGAAGAGGCGGTGCTGCAGGGGATGCTGGACCGGACCGTGATCGTCACGGGCCGCTTCGACATCGACGCCGAGCTGGGTGTCTACATCGACGCCGACACGATAGGGTTCGCGGAGTAACCAATGCTGACTTTACCCGCGTCCTTCATCGACGAGATGGTCGCGCACGCCAGGGAAGATGCGCCCAACGAGTGCTGCGGCATCATCGCCGGCGCGAACGGCGACGCGACCAGGGTCTTCCGGGCCCTGAACTCGGAGGCCAGTCCCTACCGCTACAGCGTGGACCCCAAGGACCTGTTCCGCATCTATCGCGAGTGCGAGGAGAACGACTGGAACTTCCTCGCCATCTACCACTCCCATACGGCCAGCGAGGCCTACCCGTCGCCCACCGACGTGCGGCTGGCATTCTGGCCGGAGGCGTACTACATCCTGGTCTCGCTCGCAGATGCCGAGAAACCCGTCGTTCGCGCTTTCCGCATCCTGGACAGCACCGTCACCGAAGAAGAACTGCGCGCGGGCTGAGCCCGAGTGAGAGCGGCAGTCAGCAAGGGGCGACGCCCGACAAAAATAACAGGCCGGCTGCAGCTCCAACTGCGGCAACCGGCCTTGACGGGGTATTGACCGTTTAGCTAGTCCGTTGCGATCGAGAAGAGATCCTCGAGGAAGTCTTCGCTCCACTCGAACACAAACGGCCCCGGTGCAAACTGGTTGTCCGTGCTCGTGAGCAGCGGCAAGACCATCGACCAGACGGCCATGGCAGCCAGGCAAGCGATCATCACGCGCATCGGGTCGATGTCCGGATAGGCGGCACGTACGCCGTAGTTCGTGTAGAAGAACGTCAGCGCGATCGCGATCATGGCGAGCCCGAACCCGAAGCCCGGGATAAACACCAGCGCGGAAAGCGCGAACGGCACGCTGCCCAGGCACATCACGCGGATCAGGCCGTCCAATGCCACGGACTCGTGGTAGACCTGCGAAAGGACGAAATAAGCGGCGATCATCCCCACCAGCCAGAGGAGCAGCAGGAATATCGTGCCCAGGACCGTGGCCTCCAGGAAGAAGTCCTGTGTCTCGTCCAGGATGAACGCCGACCACAGGAAAGCGCCGATGCCGGCGAGGAGGGCAGACCCGCCCGCTATGGCGATGGCAATCGGCGTGAAGAGCCGGTCATCCCGCGTTTCCTCAAAGACGCCGACGTCCAGCAAGAGCGCCCGCCGGATGCGGGCCATGATCTGTTCTACGGGCATGAGCGGCTCCTAGGCCGCGCTTCCCTTCTGCTCTTCCTGGTAGATCAAGTAAGCCCCGGCGCACAGGGCCGCCACGCAGATGATCCCCAGGTAGAAGCCGATAGCAAGATGGCTGGACTCATTGATGAGCTTGATGACGATGAAGAGAGCAGCGGCACCGCCGGCAGCCAGCAGTATCTTCGGCCACGTGTAGCCGCTGATGTTATCCGGTATCGTGCCGGGAGCCGTCAACGCCCGGGCCACGATGACGCCACCCATGGCCAGCCCGATGAGGATCGCCAGCATGGACCAGAACGCGCCCGGCGACTCCCAGCCGTTGCGGTCCACGCTGAAGACACCGACGTCTACGCTGTACCAGGGCAGAAAACCAGAAATGAAGAGAACGATGGCGGCGATGACGATGATTTGCCCGCCCAGTCCCAGTGCCTTGAACTTCTCCGCCAGGTCGCTGCTGCTGCGGTTCTCCATCCAGACCCTCCTCCGGCAGGATTGACGAAAATCCGGCGGCAAGACAGCCGTCCGGACCGGTTGAGGCCTGCCTTTTCCTCGATGTGCCTGTCGAAACACGCGATTTTGTTGACTGGAACGTATCCCTTTCGATGGGCCTTGTCAAGATTATTCTGTAAAGGGAGTAAGCATTTTCTCAATCACATGAGCGTCGTGATCTCCGGCGTTGTACGACATCTGCCTCCTCGTGTTTAATGACCGCATGCAGCAAGACCAACCGCTCTTCAACGTCCGCCAGTTCGCGGCAGCCGCCCGCATTACCGTCCCGGAGGCCCGGCTCCCCGCCCTCGCCGCGGGACTGGCAACAACGCTTGCCACGATGGAGCGGCTGCTGGCGCTCGAATACGGCGACAGCGAGCCCGCTGGCCGCTTCCAGGTGCCTCAATCCGAGATCGGAGCGTAGGGGT
>DASSZB010000087.1:0-6685 GCA_035702935.1 Dehalococcoidia bacterium | reverse complement strand
GACGCGCCTGAGGTAGAACGCGCGCTGCAGGCGGGCGCGGAGGTTATCGGCATCAACAACCGCGACCTGAGGACGTTCGACGTAGACCTGGCAACTACGGAGAAACTGCGGCCGCTGATCCCGCCGGAAAAGACCGTGGTGGCGGAGAGCGGCATCTTCACGCGCGACGACATGCGCCGGCTGAAGGCCTGCGGCGTGCAGGCGGTCCTGATCGGCGAGGCGCTGGTCACCGCGCCGGACCCGGGAGCCAAGGTTCAGGAGCTGTTGTGTTGAGAGACGGTCCGGAGCAAGGGTGCCCAAATATTCGCATGGACTCCCGTGGCAAGGCCGGACTTCGGCCAGGACGTGCCAAGCCGTGACGCTGGTCAAGATCTGCGGGGTGACCGACCCGAAGCATGCGCGGGCGGCGGCGGCTTTCGGAGCGGATTTCGTGGGGATGGTGTTCGCGCCGTCGCGACGGCAGGTGACGATTGGACAGGCGAAGCGGATCGCGGCCGCTCTGCGCAAGGAGCGAGGGTGCCTCCCACCTTCAGCGTCGCCAGCGGAGGTGGAAGCGGCTGTGCAGAAGACGAGGCCGCTGCTCGTGGGCGTCTTCGCGGACCAGGACGCCGACACGATCAACGCGATCGTGGAGGAGTGCGGGCTGGACATCGTGCAGCTTTCGGGGTCGGAACCGTGGGAGATGTGCGAGATGATCGGCCGCCCCGTATTCAAGTGCATGAAGGTAAGGCCTGAAGACACGGCCGCGACGGTGCTGGGGGAGGCGCGAGAGGGAGGCATCTTGCTGCTGGACCCGTATGTCGCCGGGACCTACGGTGGCACCGGTCAGACGCTGGACTGGAAGGTCGCCGCTAAAGTCGCGGAGCGCATGCCCACGGTACTGGCGGGCGGGCTGAGGCAGGATAACGTGAGCGCAGCCGTGCGCATAGTGCATCCGTGGGCCGTGGACGTGTCCAGCGGCGTGGAAACAGACGGAATCAAGGACACGGAGAAGATCCGGGAGTTCATCGCGGCGGCGAAGGAAGCGCTACAGGACCGCGCATGACGGCGCCAAAAGAGCGGGCCATCCTGCCGGACGAGCACGGGCGATTCGGGCCATACGGCGGGCAGTATGTGCCGGAGACGCTGATGGCCGCTCTCGGTGAACTGGAGCGAGCGTACACGGCGGCGAGGACGGACGAGGCCTTCGAAGGTGAGCTGGCGTTCCTGCTGCAGGAATACGTCGGCCGCCCGACGCCGCTGTATTACGCGGCCCGGCTCACCGAACGGCTCGGCGGGGCACTGGTCTATCTGAAACGAGAAGACTTGGCGCACACGGGGGCGCACAAGATTAACAACGCGCTGGGACAGGGGCTGCTCGTGAAGCGCATGGGCAAGCCGCGCGTGGTGGCGGAGACAGGCGCGGGCCAGCACGGCGTGGCCACCGCCACCGTCTGCGCGATGCTGGGATTGGACTGTGTGGTGTACATGGGCGAGGAGGATGTGCGGCGGCAGGCGCTGAACGTCTTCCGCATGAAGCTGCTGGGCGCCGAGGTGCGGCCGGTGGCGTCCGGCTCGCGCACACTGAAGGACGCGATCAACGAAGCGATCCGCGACTGGGCTACGAACGTGGAGACGACCCATTACCTTATTGGCTCCGTCGTCGGACCTCACCCCTACCCAATGATGGTCCGGGACTTCCAATCAGTGATCGGCAGCGAATCCCGCGAGCAGATACTGGCCAAAGAGGGGCGGCTGCCTGACTACGCGGTGGCCTGCGTCGGCGGAGGATCGAACGCCATCGGGCTGTTCCACCCGTTTTATGGCGACAGCTCCGTGCGACTGGTGGGCGTGGAAGCGGCGGGGAAGGGGCTCGGCACGGGACATCACGCTGCCAGCCTGGCAGCTGGACGGCGGGGGGTCCTGCACGGGGCAATGTCATACCTTCTGCAGGACACGGCGGGGCAGGTGACGGAGACGCATTCGATCTCGGCCGGGCTGGATTACCCCGGTGTCGGGCCGGAGCACGCGTTTTACAAGGACAGCGGGCGCGCGGAGTACGTGGCCGTGACGGACCGCCAGGCGCTGGAGGGGCTCACGCTGTTGTGCGAGACGGAAGGGATCATCCCGGCGCTGGAGTCCGCGCACGCGGTGTACTACGCCGCCGAGCTGGCGAGAACCCTGCCTGCTGACAACATAGTACTGGTCTGCCTGTCTGGTCGCGGGGACAAGGACATGGATATCGTCTCGGGGGCGCTGGGACCGTCCAATTGAAGCTCGTGCTCTTCGTCTGCACGGGGAATAAGGCCCGCAGCCAGATGGCGGAAGGGTTACTTCGCCACCTCGGCGGAGATAGGTTCGAGGCGCACAGCGCCGGGACGCATCCCTCAGGATTGGCCGAAGAGACCGTTTCGGTGATGCGAGAGATAGGGATCGATGTCTCCAACCAGCGATCCAAGCACGTGGACGAGTTCACAGGGCAGGCGCTCGATTACGTGATCACCGTGTGCGATTCGGCTCGGCAGGAGTGTCCCGTCTTCCCCGGAGAGGGCAAGCGGCTGCATTGGGACGTAGAAGACCCCGCGGACACCGAAGGCGCGGGCGCTACGAGAATGGAGGCGTTTCGGAAGGCGCGGGAAACGCTCCGAGGGTGCATCGCGGGGTTCATCCGAGAAGAACGGTCTCAGGTGTAGCGGATCCGCGGGTCCAGCCAGGCGTATCCGATGTCGACGAGCAGGTTAAGCAGCACATAGACAACGGCGAAGAGCAGCGCCATCGTCTGGACGACCAGGATGTCGCGGGTGAGCACCGCCGTCAGTATGTAAGCCCCGATACCGCTCAGGCCGAAGATGGTCTCTATGATCACGGCGCCGCCGATGAGTCCGCCGATCTCGAGGCCGATAACCGTGAGTACGGGGAGCAAGGCGTTCTTCAGCGCGTGACGGCCGACGACGGTCCGTTCTCTGAGGCCCTTGGACCAGGCGGTGCGGATGTAATCGTTGCGCATGACCTCGAGCAAGGAGGAGCGGGTCAGGCGCATGATGATACCGGCACTGCTCAGGGCAAGGATGGTGGCAGGAAGGAGGAACTCCTCAAGGTTCGTCAACGGGTCGTCGAAGAAGGAGACATACCCGACGCCAAATTGCGGCGGCGTCCAGCCAAACCAGAGGAACGAGAACACGATGGCAAGCGTCGCGGTATAGAAGGCGGGGACCGAGAGCCAGACAACACCCAGGACCCGGGCCAACCAGTCGAAGGGCGTGTTGGCGCGGACGGCAGAAACGATGCCCAGCGGGACACCAAGGACCAGCGAGAGCAGGACCGTGAGCGACATTAGTTCAAGGGTTACGGGAAGGCGCCGTTCGAGTTCGGTGGTCACCGGCAGGTGAGTAAAGTACGACTCGCCCAGATCGCCGCGAAGTACGTCGGTGCCCCAATCCCAGTACTGCCTGAGCCAGTAGCGGTCCAGGCCTAACTCATGGCGCAGGAGTTCGCGGTCCTCGTCCGAGCAGTACTGGCAGATGAAGTGGGTCGCGTCCCCGGGGATGATGCGGAACGCGGCGAAAGTCAGGAAGCTGACACCCAGCATGATAGGTATCAGCAGGAGCAGCCGGCGCGCTATGTACTGTCGCATGACGCCCGCCTCGATGCCCGTACGCTACATTGTTTGAGCGGGGTTGTCGAGTGAGTCAGGCGGCGCGGAGCGGGGTTGGCTTCGGCGGCGGCGTCGTATCGGGTGCCGCAAGGCTCAAGCGAACGGGAACGGGAGGGACGGGCTCGACGTTGAACGAGACGGCGCGACCGCAGAAGACGCAGACGCTGACGGCAGGCGCCCCGGCAACGGGCCGCAGATCCCCGACGCACCAGGTGCATACACCAACGGCTGACATCGCAGACACGGCCGGACTAAACCTCCTGGCATGACTTTCAGTGGGGCAAGGCATCGCGCCGGCTCATGCTTGGCTCAAGAGTACTGCAGACCAGGGGCCGCCCATAGTGCCAAATGGCCTAAACCGGGACAGGTTCGAAGGATGACTAGTGGCCGCCGCGGCCGCCGCCGGGACCGGGCCCGCTGCCCATGCCGCCGCGCAGGCGCGGATCCGATATGTCGCGAAACGCATCGCCCAGCATGTTGAAGCCGAGGACGATGAGGGAGAGCGCGAGGCCCGGGAAGAAGACGGGCCACCAGTAGCCGTCCAGGGCCCTCTCGCGGTTGGGGCCAGTCAGGTCGGCCCCCCAGGAAGGAGTGGGGTCGGGAACTCCGACACCAAGGAAGCTGATGGCCGCCTCCGCCAAAATGGCGATGGGGAGGAAGACGCTGGCCAGGATAACGACCAGCGCAGCCACGTTGGGGAAAATGTGCTTCCACATGATACGCATGTCACTGGCGCCCATGGCGCGGGCGGCTTCGATGTAGACATTTTCCTTGAGGGAGAGCACCGCGCCGCGGACGATGCGCGCGGTACCAACTGACACGGCAACGCCGATGCCAAGGGCCACGACGAAGATATCCAGGAATACGGGCACGCCTAAGAAGGAACCCTGGGGAATAGGCGTGTTGTCCGCCAAAAACTCTCGGACGCTCGAGTCTTCATCGCCAATAACAGCAACAATGGCGAGCAAGAGCACCACGGCCGGGAATGCGAGAAGCATGTCGACGATGCGTTGAATGAGGGTGTCGACTATGCCGCCGAAATAGCCGGAAACCACACCGAAGAAGGTGCCAATCGTCACCCCGATGGTGATGGCGACAAAGCCAATGAGGAGAGAGATGCGGGCACCGAATATGGTGCGGCTCAAGACGTCGCGCCCCAACCGGTCAGTGCCAAACGGATGCTTCCACGAGGGATCGGCGAGCTCATTGATCTTAGTGATACGAATCGTCTGGCCCGCGTCGTGCGGCGCAACTTCAGTACCATGGCTGCCGCGCTGGACTCCAACCGTTGTTATGCCGCCCTGGGGGACCTCTGCGAAGATAACGGTCATCTTCTCGTTCTCGATTTCGAGGACGTCATTCTGTAGCGCCGAGAAATCCGTAATATCGAGGTCTTCGCTTTTCTTGTCGATGGACGATGTGAGCGTCCCCACCTCCACCGTTACACGGTCAGGGGCAAGTGGGTCGAATGGCGCCAGCAGTTCGGCGAATACTCCCGCGATAACCAAGATACCCACGAAGAACACGCCCATGACTCCCAGTGGATGCTGCCTGGAAAGCCTGAGGATGCGCCTCAGGGGGCCTACCCTGGGCTTTCGTTCTTCCTGTTCGAGTTGTGCCAGAACCGCTACTTCCTGTGCCATCTCAGTGCTCAACCGTAGTGGATGCGCGGGTCGAGCCATGCGTAGGCGATGTCAACGACCAGATTGGTGACGACGTACACAGCGGCGAAGATGAGCACGAGACTCTGCACCGTGATGTAGTCTCGGCGGATGATTGACTCCAGCGTGTATTTGCCGACGCCATTGAGGTTGAACAGCGACTCGATAATAACGGAGCCGCCCAGTAGGCCACCGAGCTGGAGGCCGATGAGGGTGACGACCGGTATCAGTGCATTCTTAACGGCGTGGCGCCACACAACAGTACGCTCCTTGAGACCCTTGGACCAGGCGGTGCGTATGTAATCGTTCCGCATGACCTCGAGCATTGAAGACCGCGTGAGGCGCATGATAACGGCCGCAATACCGAGGGCAAGTACGAGGGATGGGAAGAAGAATTCCTGGAGGTTCGTCCACGGGTCATCAAGGATGGACACGTACCCTGTGCCGAACTGTGGAGGCGTCCAGTTGAACCATGACGCCCCGAACGTAATGACGAGAATTCCTAAATAGAACGAAGGGATAGACAGCCAGAGGACGCTGGAGAAGCGCGCAAGCCAATCCAGGGGAGTCCCCGGCCGTATTGCGGACAAGACTCCGGGCGGCACACCCAGCAAGAGCGACAGAAACATCGTCATAATCATCAGCTCAACGGTGACGGGCAGCTTCCGGCTGAGCTCAGTGGACACTTCGATGTCAGCTTCGGTGAGAGTAGTGCCGAGATCGAACTTTGGCGAGGGAATGATCTTTGGCCCGACATCAATCCCGAACAGACTGTCAGTCAAGACCGGCTGGCTGATATCCCAGACCCATCGGGTGTACTGCTCGTACCAGGGGTCGTTGAGGCCGTGAGCATCGCGGCAGGCTTTGACTGTCTCAGGGGTAGCGCCGAAGCCTTGCTCCAGCACGCATGGATCGCCGGGGATGACGCGGAAGATGGAAAAGGTGAGAAAACTCACACCCAGCATGATGGGTATGACGAGGAGGAGACGGCGAATTATATAGTCACGCATAACCCCGGACCCCAGTGGCTAGTAGTAGCCTACGCCTCCTCTGTCCAAATGTCGACTCCAAACGGTCCCACGTCCTTGGGTGGGTCTTTGCCAATTTCGAACGGGGTATGGACGTACGCCCAACGGGCGGAATACTGCTGTCCACCCGTCAGCGTGATCTGAGGACCGTGCTCTTTCAGGATCATGCGCTGTGCCGCGTAGATGATCTCCTGGCGCTTCGCCTCATCGAACTCCAGCGCCTGGGCATCGATCAGCTTGTCGAGCTCCGGGTTGGTGTAGTTGGTCCAGTTGCCAGTGCCGGTGACGCCACGAGAGTGGTAGAAGGAGAGGGGACGGTCGGGCTCGTCGTAGGGCAAGTTCGGAAAGAAAGCCCATTCGAA
>DASSZB010000034.1:0-2268 GCA_035702935.1 Dehalococcoidia bacterium | reverse complement strand
GGCGGCCGGCGACTGCAACAGGTACAGGGATGGCTCTATGAGCTCCAGTTCCATTACCTGCGGCCGGCCGTCGCTGTCCCGCGCCAGGTCGATGCGGGCGTAGAGAAGCGGCTGGGCGACAAATGCAAGCGCCTTCTCCGCAACGATGCGCTCGTCCTCTGCGATGGTAAGCGCCGCGGAGACAGCCTCTTCGTCCGCGGAGAAGCGGGGGGACTTGCGTACCGAGTGGGTGAACGAGCCGTCGATCCAGATAACCGCCCGCTCGCCGTAGTCTTCAACAGAGGAGATGTACGGCTGCACGAGCGCGTCGCGCTCGGCCAGGAGTTCCCGCAGGTGCGCGTCGCCCTCATCGAGCGTTTCGGCATCGGCGTGGAGCGTGCGGTATGAGGAAGCGGAGACGGCCGGCTTGACCACGACCCGCTGCCAATCATGCTCGGAGATGATGGCGGCAAGATTCGCATTCGCGCCCTGACGCAGGAGGACCGTCGGGACCACGGGCACGCCGGCCGCGGCAAGCTCCAGCAGGTAGCCCTTGTGCGAGTTCCAGCGCACCACGGGCGCCGGATTCCAGAGTGGCGTCAGTCCGGCGACGCGCTCAGCCCAGGCGACGAAGTCCCCACGGTAGTGGTGATAGTCCCAGGTGGAGCGAATGACGGTCACAGCGGCGGCCGGCCAATCCACGCCACGGTCATCCCACGCGGCGAGGCGGGGCTCCACACCCGCGGCCACCAGCGCCTCCAGGAGCAGCTCTTCGTCCGGATCGGCTTCCGGGAGGACGCGCTCTGTGGCGATGAAGACGGCCGGATCGCAGCCGGTGAAGGGCTTAAACCAGCGTTCTCGGCTTGAAGTTTGCGACATTGAAGTGAGTCTAGCAGGGGTCGATCGTTTTATATTTTCCGCATGAAGCGGTGGATCCTGCACGCGGACCTGGACGCCTTCTATGCGTCGGTAGAGCAGTTGGACCGGCCGGAGCTGCGGGGTAAGCCCGTGGTGGTGGGCGGGCCGCCGGAGTCGCGCGGGGTCGTCACGACGGCCTCGTACGAGGCGCGGCCGTTCGGGGTGCACTCGGCGATGCCGATGAGCCGCGCCCTGCGGCTCTGCCCACAGGCGATTCGCGTGAGCCCGCGCTTCGACCGCTACGGAGAGGTTTCGCGGCAGGTCATGGCCATCTTTCGCTCCGTCACGCCCCTGGTGGAGCCGCTCTCGATGGATGAGGCGTTCCTGGACGTGACCGAGCAGGCCGACGCGCACGGAGGGCCCGAGGCGCTGGCGCGGCAGATCAAGGCACGCGTGAAGAGCGAGACGGGGCTGACGGTTTCGGTCGGCATCGGCACCAACAAGACGGTGGCCAAGGTGGCCTCGGACAGGGAGAAGCCGGACGGCCTGGTTTATGTTCGGCGGGGACAGGAGGCCCGCTTCCTGGCGCCTCTGCCGGTACGGGCGATCTGGGGGATCGGCCCGAAGGCTGAGGAGACGCTGCGGGCGGCCGGCATACAGACGGTCGCCCAGCTGGCGCAGGCCGAGCGCGGGCTGGTGGAGAGGCTTTTCGGCTCCCGCGGGCCGATGCTACAGGCGATGGCGCGCGGCAAGGACGACCGGCCCCTGGAGATGCAACATGAGCTGAAATCAGTCGGGGCTGAGAACACCTTCCCGCGGGATCTGCCGGACGGCCCCGAGCTGCGCGATGAGTTGCGGAGGCTGGCGCTGGGTGTGTCCGAACGGCTGCAGAGGAAGGGGGCGAGGGCAAAGACAGTGGCGGTGAAGCTGCGATATTCCAACTTCAAGACGATCACCCGGCAGCGCAGCCTCCCGGAACCAACGGACGACGTGGATGAAATGCTGGCGCAGGCGAACGCGCTGCTGGACGGGGTGCTGGAAGAGGGGGACCGGCTGAGGCTGCTGGGGATCCACGCGTCGAACCTGGCCGGCCAGCCGGCGGATGAAGGGACGGGGCCGCAGCTACGGCTCTGGCGCTAGCCCCGGCGAGACGGGTTCCTAGGGTGGCTGGGTGACAGGGGTGACCGGTCGCGCGCGAGGGTGGGCTGCAGGGTCCCGTCGCGTCGGGTGGGGCGTGGGTCATTCCCGGACAGGTCCTTCGCCAAGGGGGCGGCTCTGCGCGCGAGCGCCTTACTGCTCAGGATGACGGAACATGGTCCTGGGGCGCGCGATGCGGTGCGCCGGAAACGGACCTTGCCTGCGGACCGGCATCTTTAGCCCCTTTCGAGGATGCGGCGGATCTCTTCGCTGATGTTCGATTCGTCCGAGTCC